>NZ_BADW01000136.1:0-42571 GCF_000241165.1 Pseudoalteromonas sp. BSi20439 | reverse complement strand
CAGATTTTTACGCAAGTACTTTTTTAAAGAAAAACTAAAAAAACACACTGTTCGGTTAGTATCTGAGCGAAAGCAGGTGAAACTGGTAGTTTTATAATCAAACCAGGCTTTGCTGGCACTAAAATAAGCGCTACTGTTACACTGATACTCTTAATATGTTTAATTTAAAGGTGCATATATGGCAATACGTTCTTATAAAGGAATCACTCCTGCGTTTAATAAATCTGTTTATGTAGACGAGTCGTCTGTATTAGTCGGTGATATCACTATAGGTGATGATAGCAGTGTATGGCCGTTAGTTGCTGCCCGTGGTGATGTTAACCATATTCGTATTGGTCAGCGTACTAATATACAAGATGGCAGTGTTTTACACTTATCAAGAGCAACAAAAAATAATCCAGACGGCTACCCACTTATTATTGGTGATGATGTAACCGTTGGTCATAAGGTAATGCTACATGGCTGCGTATTAGGTAATCGTATACTCGTGGGTATGGGCGCTATTATTATGGATAATGTGATTGTAGAAGATGAGGTAATTATTGGTGGCGGTGCTTTAGTACCTCCTAATAAGCGTTTAGAGTCTGGTTATTTATATGTAGGTAGTCCAGCAAAACAAGCTCGCCCATTAACAGAACAAGAGCTGAGCTTTTTAAAAGTGTCTGCTGATAATTACGTGCAGCTAAAAGATGAATACTTAGCTGAAGACGCTAGTTAATTTAACTAACTAAACTCACTTCTATTTGACCTGCCGAGTTATAGCATTCATCTTCAATGAGCTGCTCGGCACGTTCTTCATAATCAAAACGGTATTGCTCAAAATAACGCGTTGCATGACTCTCATCGGCTAAATTTAAACTACTGACAGCAATCACACACTCAACTAGCATGCCATTTACTTGTGCAAAAAAAACTAATTGATGAGTTGGCTCTCTAAATTCGAGTCGATCTATAAACTGTATTGCTTGATTCATTTAAGCACTCCCTGCTTTAGTGCAGTAATAACAGGAACAATCTCAGGCATTTTATTTCGCCATACATAATAAGCTTGTGCGGCTTGGCCTACTAGCATGCCACTACCATCTAACAGCTTAGCTGTTTTGTTGTGTTCGCTGACCCAATTCATGAATAGCGTATTTTGCGTGGCGTAAAACATATCATAAGCCATTTCACATGCGCTTAAATACTTAGAATTTAGTGCAGGTAACTCGTTATTCATACTGCTCGAGGTTGAATTTATAACCAAGTGATAATCAACTTCAGGAAGGTCGTCAAAACCATACCCCGAAACATTGCCGTGCCCAGTAAAGAGCTTTGCCAATGTTTGAGCTTTGTGTGCCGTGCGATTAACAATAACTATCTCTGCGGGATGCTGCTCTAGTAAAGGTAAGATAACTCCTCGAGCAGCGCCACCCGCACCAATGATCAACAAGCGCTTACCTGTTATCGTTATTTTATTGGCCAGTAAGTCGTTAACAAAACCAATGCCATCGGTGTTATCACCGAGTAAACTGCCATCATCGCACTTTTTAAGGGTGTTCACTGCGCCTGCCAGTTTAGCAACTGGAGTGAGTTCATCGGCTAAAGCAAAAGCCTGCTCTTTAAAAGGCACAGTGACATTGGCACCTTTTCCCCCTTGCTCAAAAAAAGCAGCGACTGTTTTTTCAAATCCATCGATAGGTGCTAAAATTGCGCGATAGTCGATTTGCTCTCCCAATGACTTTGCAAACTGCTGGTGAATAATGGGAGATTTTGAATGTTTGATTGGATTTCCAAAAACCGCATATTTGTCCATTTTAAACAACCTCTTCGCAGTTTTAGTACTGCCTATTAACGATGATAAAATTATGATTAAAAGACTCTTTTCAAGATCAAAGCCGTCTACAACTACGCAAGCACCTACGCCAGATAAAACCCCGTATGAAATCATTGGTGGAGAAGCCCCCACGCGTGCAATTGCTAATAGATTCTACGACATAATGGCCAGCGATGAATACGCTAAACCATTATATGATATGCATCCTCAACCATTAGACAGAATTCGCCAAGTATTTTTTGAGTTTTTATCCGGTTGGCTTGGTGGGCCTGACCTATTTGTTGAAAAGCATGGCCACCCGATGCTGCGTAAACGTCATATGCCGTTCCCTATTGATCAAGACCTACGCGATCAGTGGATGTATTGCATGAATAAAACCTTAGATATAGAAATTGATAACCCCGTGTTACGCGAGGGCTTACGTCAGTCACTGGCCCAACTAGCCAGCCATATGATTAACCAGCATTAACCTACCTCATTCTTTAATTGGGGATTATTTGCGCTAAGTCAAAACCCGCTTTTCTAAAATATAGATAATACCCTATCAAATAATTAGAAAAGCGTGGCGCGTGTGAAATCTATCCAACATAAAATTTATGCTTTGTTAGCCTTAACCGGCATTATTGTATTAATAGCGAGTATTTTTAGTAGTGCTAGCCAGCAGCGCACGCTCGCCCAAGATACGGTGGCAGAAAATATTAAGCTGCTTGCCGATAACTATTTTGATTCAATAAACACCATGATGCTAACGGGCACTATGGCTAATCGAGAATTATTGAGCCAAAAGCTACGCAAACACCCTAATATAGAAGATGCCCATATTATTCGCTCCGATATAGTTAATAAACTGTATGGGGCCGGAAATAAAAACCAAACAGCGAGTAATAACAACGAACGCGAAGCACTGCAGGGTAAAGAAAGCTTATTTATAGAGCAAAACACTGATAGCCGCAGTATGACCTACCTACGCCCTATGTATGCTAGCACGGATTATAAAGGCACTAACTGTTTAGGCTGCCATCAAGCGCAAGAAGGCGATGTGCTGGGCGTGGTAAAAATTAGCTATTCCCTAGCCGATATTGATAGCGAGGTAACTTACAACACCTTAATAACCACCAGCCTACTTTCTACTATTTTTATTATTGCCTTTGTGCTGCTAGGTATAGTGTTTAGAAAAATATTTATAGTGCGCCTTAAAAAGCTCGGCCATGCAATGCACTTAGCTACTACCAATAAAGATTTAACCTTACGCATTGAAGATAACGCCGAAGATGAACTCGGCTGGCTTGCCACCAGTTTTAACCAAATGATTGCTACGTTTAAAGATAACATTGCTCAGGTATCTCACTCTTCAAAAGTGCTTATTCATTCAGCAGAGAAAATTTATACCTCGGCCGATACTACTGAGCGCGCTATTTTAGAACAAAAGAAAAGTACCGACTCGGTGGCCGCAGCAATTAATGAGCTAGAAAGCTCATCCAATGAAGTAAGAAACACCACTCATTTTGCTCAAGAAAAATCTGAGAACAGTAATGAACTAGCACAGCAAAGCATGCAGGTTGCAGAGCAAACCGAACTCAGTATAAATCAACTAGCTGAAGATGTACGCCAAGCGGCAGATCAAGTGAGACAACTGCAAGAGCAAACGCTTGAAGTGGGCAAAGTACTTGAGGTGATCAGCAGTATTGCTGAACAAACAAACCTATTAGCACTTAATGCTGCCATTGAAGCTGCCCGTGCAGGTGAAGCAGGCCGAGGATTTGCCGTTGTTGCTGATGAAGTACGAACTTTAGCAACCCGAACTCATGCCTCTACCGATGAAATACGCCGTACTATAGATAAGTTGCAATCAGAAGCAGCGCAAACAGTTAAAACCATGGGTGAGTCCTGTGCAGAGGCAGACGAAAGAGCGCAACAAGTACAACAAGTTGCACAGGCTTTAAAAGATATTTCAGGGCAAATGAATGAAATAAATGAGCTAAATATACAAATAGCCGATGCAACAGAGCAGCAAAATCTAGCCGCCGAAGAAATAAATAGAAGCGTCGTTGGCATTAGCGATAATGCAGAGCAATCGTTAGTGGATGCGGATGAAAATCAAAAAGTCAGTGAAGAGTTACTCAATTTAGCTCGCTCGCTAGATGAGCAGGTACGCAGCTTTAAACTTAAGCAATAATTTTAAAAGCCAGTCAATCAGTAGTTTATTGACTGGCATATCATTCTTAGCCTAGTGCTAACCAATCTCGAGGCTTTAAGAAATCTTTATATAGCAATGCCTCTGCGCTGTCTTCGGCTGGGGTATAGTTATACTCCCAACGGGCTAAAGGTGGCATAGACATTAAAATAGATTCCGTACGGCCACCGCTTTGTAAACCAAACAATGTGCCACGATCCCAAACTAAATTAAACTCAACATAACGACCACGGCGATATAATTGGAAGTCGCGTTGTTGTTCGGTGTACTCATCGTTTTTACGACGTTCAATAATAGGAACATAAGCATCTAAAAAGCCATTCCCTACCGATTGCATAAATGCAAAGCTTTGCTCAAAACCTAACTCATTTAAATCGTCAAAAAATAAGCCGCCTACGCCGCGAGTTTCATCACGATGTTTTAAATAAAAGTATTCGTCACACCATTTTTTATATTTTGGATATACGTCATCGCCAAAAGGCTGACAAACGTCGTGCGCAACTTGGTGCCAATGCACTACATCTTCAAGTACAGGGTAAAACGGGGTTAAATCAAAACCACCACCAAACCACCAAATCGGTTCTTCACCTTCTTTTTCGGCAATAAAAAAGCGTACATTGGCATGGCTTGTTGGTATATGTGGGTTTTTAGGGTGAATCACTAATGATACACCACACGCATGAAAACTGCGTCCGGCAAGCTCAGGTCTATGTGCAGTGGCAGAGCCCGGCATAGAGGCACCAAATACATGAGAGTAATTAACTCCCCCTTGCTCAATCACATTACCATTGGTGATAACGCGAGTACGACCACCGCCGCCCTCTTCTCGCTGCCAGCTGTCTTCAACAAATTGTGCTTTCCCATCTGCTGCTTCTAAGCCTTGGCAAATGGAATCTTGCAAAGCCATAAAGTAGGCTTTTACTTGTTTTAATAATTCGCTTTGCATAGTTAACCTCTGAATATATTGCCTGTCGTGGCATCTTTAATGGTACTTGGTTGAGTATTACCGCCTAATGGTTCATCAACATAAAAACTAACCTGCTCTGCAAACTGCTGCTGCGCTTCAACAATGCTTGTTACCGTTGCTTGACCAGTTAAATTAGCACTTGTTGATACCAATGGTTTACCAAACTCTTGGCATAAGCGTTTAACTGTAGGATGGTTAGTTACTCTCACTGCAATAGTATCAAATTGCCCAGTTAACCACTTAGGCGTGGTTTTAGCAGCAGGCATAACCCAGGTAATAGCACCAGGCCAACTTGAAAAAATATCAGCGCGTTTGTCCATGGGCAACTTAGCGTCATCCACGTACTTTAATAATTGCCCGTAATTGTCAGCAATTAAAATAAGCCCTTTTTCAACTGGGCGTTGTTTAATATCAAGTAAACGTTCCACCGCCTGTTGATTGTCAGGATCGCAACCTAAACCATAAACAGCTTCGGTTGGGTATAAAATAACATCGCCGTTTTCTAAGCTTGTTATTGCAGCAGATAAAGAAGAAAGGTCAGACAAAATTGTCTCCAGAGATATTTACGTTATTCAGTGGCAGCAAACTTATGCATACAGCTTTTTTGTGGACATTGTAACACAGCGCCACTCGCGGTTTTTTTCTCAGTAACAACTGGCCAGTCACATACAGGACACGCGTGAGCTACAGGTTTATGATTAAGCGTATATTTACAGCTTGGGTAACAGTCGCAGGAATAAAATACTTTTCCGAACTTATTACTGCGTGAAACCAAGTGCCCCTTTTTACATTTAGGGCAACCAATCACAGGCTCTTCACTTGGGGTATCGTCATGCTCACTGGCAATATAATGACATTCAGGGTAACCGGTACAGCCAATAAACATACCGTAGCGGCCATTTTTCACCACCAGCGGCTTGCTACACTCTGGACACTCGCTGTCCTCAAGTATTTTGATTTCATTGCTATCATGATGAGCAAGCGGACGAATAAAATCGCACTTAGGGTAACTAGCGCAGCCTAAAAAAGGCCCAGATTTACTATTACGAATGACGAGTTCTGAACCACATTGCGGGCATATCTCATATTCTTTTTCTAAGGCATGTTGATTAGCCGAAAAAAGTGAATGATCGATTTTACTCATGTAAATCCTAGTGGTTGGTGAATTTTCGCCTAATATACCCAAAACCCTTAAAGATACAAGCTATGGCAGTCGGTTTGTTAACGCTGAAAATAATAAAACACGCAATAATGATTATTCGTTAACCTGTTAATGTAACACTTCACTGGGCTCATCAAAAATAAGATCTTCCATTTGCTCATACGCATGCTGAGAATCAGGGGCATTAAATAACACCATCAGAATTAACCATTTTAAATCTTCCAAAGTAATAGCTGAGTTATCAAGCGCCGCTAAACGGTCCATCACCATTTCACGAGTGGTGCTATTAATGACGCCAGTTTGTTCAACAAACATTAAAAAGCCACGGCATTGGGTATCGAGAACTTGGCACTCGCTCTCAGTAAAAATTCGCACTGCGTGCTGCTCTGTGGCCAATAAATAAGGTGATTCATTGCTGTATTGTAATGCGGCAAGTTGATCTAGCCAGTCAATGGCTTTGTTAATTTCGGGTTTATTAAATCCAGCGCGGAGTAACTCATCGGTAAGCTTACTTTGCTCAACAAATACATCACTTTCGCTATGAACGTAGTTTTCGAATAAATACATGAGAATATCAAACATATTATCCTCCAGCGCTTAATTTAATATAGCCGTCTAATACTCGCTCTATTTGATCGTCTAACTCTAAATCAAGCAATCGCGCTTGTACTTTATCAATTGGCCACTGCACTCGACGCATAATGTCGTCCACACTGGTCACCTCAAAACCAATACTGTTAAGCACCTCGCATTCTGAGGGTGTTGTATTGGTTAACTCTTTATAGTTTAGACCAGAAGGGTATGAAAAGTTCATCTCATCAAGAATATCCGCGACGTTTTCCACCAGCTTGGCACCCTGCTTAATTAAAAAGTGACTAGCTTGTGCCAGCGGGTTCTTTATTGAACCGGGTACCGCAAAAACCTCTTTATTTTGTTCAAGCGCATAACGTACGGTAATTAATGAGCCACTTTTAATTTCGGCTTCCACTATCAGCACCCCAAGTGATAGCCCTGAAATAATACGATTACGTCGTGGAAAATTATGCGCATTGGCAGCCGTACCTGGCAAAAACTCACTCACCAATAAGCCCGTTGTTAATACTTGCTCGGTGAGCAATTTGTGTCGTTTAGGATAGTAAATATCAACGCCAGTACCTAACACGGCAATGGTTTTGCCATTTCCCGCTAATGCACCTTTGTGAGCTGCACCGTCAATGCCTCGCGCCATACCTGAGGTTACAGTTATGCCAGCAAGCGTTAGCTGATGTGCAAACTCAGCAGCAATTTCAAGCCCTGTGGTGGTTGCGTTTCGGCTGCCAACAATGGCAATTTGCGGCGAAGCTAGCAAGCTGGTATCCCCTTTACAAAAAAGTAATAACGGGGCACTGGCAATCTGCTTTAGATGTTCAGGATAAGTGTTGTCAAAAATACTAATAACAATAATGTTTTGTTGGCTGATCAACTGCTCATAATGTGCAACTTGCTGCCAATTAGTATTAAGTAAATTGCTAGCCTGGTGAGCCGTTAAACCAATGTTTACCAGCTCAGCGTGTGGTAAAGAAAACAGCGATGCTAGGCTGTGTTGTTTAGACAGGGCTAAGAGCGTTTTAATCCCTAGCCCTTTGCATAAGTAAAAGGCAAGCCAATGATTTAGCTTGCCAGACGATTGTTCCATGTTCCCTCCTAGAACACCGACTCGCTACTTAATGAATAACTGCTAAATCTCCAATGCGAATTGGGTACTGATTTTTAGTGATTAGCGCATAACTAACTTTGTCATACACTTTAAAAATAATCATTTCACCAACTTTTTCTGCTGGCATTTTCCACGCAATGCTATCTTCATTGCTTTCTGAACCAAGTAACTCGTTGGTAGCCGATATTAATTTTTCCAAACGACTCGAGTCTTCGGTATAACGCGGACCTCTGGCACCATCAATAACCGTCGGTGACTGGCGTTCAATATCCAGCACATGACCTACCTCAACTTGCTGCTCTGAGCCTAAGTTTAGCACCACCACATCCATCGTGCTAAATTCTCTCACTTCACGGGGTGAAGCAATTACATGCCCCTGCAATGGCTGGGTAGGACGATGCATATTAAAATACACTGGCAGCATCTGCCCTTCCATAGCCGGTAATAAAAAATCACCTTGTTTAATTTCGCGTTTAACTGATTCAACTCTTACTGATGCAGGTTCGCCATTAGCTGCATCACCTTCTCTAAAGGCACGGGCCATACCCACATAAGATGCTCTACTCGCAAGTTCTTCACCTGTTTTAGGGTCGGTGTAAGGCGCCCCTTTATGGTAAATAGCATAAGCCTGATGGCGCTTTAAATTACCTTTAACATATAAAATATGATCGATAGTTTGAGTTTTGGTATTTTCGTTTGCACCCAAGATATAAGGTTTTTCTTTTATCGAATCGCTGTTTATCGCTTGTTCAAATGACAAATACGGTTTAATCACCGCAAGCGGTAAGGTAGTAATGGCATCTTTCCCTTTAGGGGTAATACGCCCCATGGGTGATAGTTTTCGATACGCTTTATTAATCACTAAACGCGGATTACCGTCCGTATCGTAAATTAATGCTAACGCATCACCCGGGTAAATAAGATGAGGGTTCTCTATTTGCGGGTTCATTTGCCATAACTCAGGCCACAGCCATGGCTCGTTCAAATATATAGCTGAGATATCCCAAAGCGTGTCACCTTTTTTTACAACGTATTGTTTAGGCGCGTCTTTTTTTATAGTTAGTATATCTGCTAGCACAGGAAAAGTAGCACCTAATGCAAGTATTATTGCAATTAATGGAGATTTCATTGAGCTTCCTCATAGTGTTTTTTCATTATTATTAACCAAAACCTGTTAAAGGGGAACGTGAATGGCTAAAATAAGAACATACGATACCCTAAATTTAAGCATAAGTGTAAAAGGTAACTATGGCTAGGTTAGAAGTTTTAAGATTTCCAGATGAACGTTTACGTACAATCGCAAAAGAAGTAACAGTTGTTGACGACCAAGTGCGTGAAATCGTCAAAGATATGCTAGAAACTATGTACGATGAAAATGGTATTGGGCTTGCTGCTACGCAAGTTGATATTCACCAACGCATTGTGGTGATCGATGTATCAGAAGAGCGCGATGAACCGCTGGTGCTTATTAATCCACAAATTATCAAAAAAGATGGCTCTACCGTGAGTGAAGAAGGCTGTTTATCAGTTCCTCATTCGTATGCAAAAGTTGATCGCGCAGAAACCGTCACCGTGGCTGCACTCAACGAAGAAGGTAAAGAGTTTATTCTTGATGCCGACGAGTTATTAGCGATTTGTATTCAGCATGAGCTTGATCACCTTCAAGGTAAATTATTTATTGATTATTTATCTCCATTAAAGCGCCAACGCATTCGTAAAAAGCTTGAAAAAGAAGCGAAGTTTGCAGCGCAATAATAAGCACCTTAGTAAATAATTAGGAAACTCAGTGACACAACCATTACGCATTATATTTGCCGGTACTCCGGACTTTGCTGCACGCCATCTGCAAGCACTCATTAATAGTGAACACCAAATTGTGGGTGTTTACAGTCAACCAGATCGTCCAGCGGGTCGCGGAAAAAAACTAAAAGCCAGTGAAGTAAAAGCGCTTGCACTAGAACATGACCTCCCTGTTTTTCAGCCTCAATCACTCAAAACAGACGAAGCACTTGAGGAATTAAACAGCCTCAATGCCGATATCATGATTGTGGTTGCCTACGGGTTAATTTTGCCAAAAGCCATTTTAGATGCCCCACGTCTAGGCTGTTTAAATGTACATGGTTCTATTTTACCACGCTGGCGTGGTGCAGCGCCGATTCAACGCGCTATTTGGGCAGGTGATCAGCAAACCGGTGTCACTATAATGCAAATGGATGAAGGGCTAGATACCGGCGATATGCTACATATTAGCCATTGCCCTATCGATAGCGCTGAAACCAGTGCAAGCTTATACGCTAAGCTTGCTGAGCTTGGGCCTGATGCTCTCATAAACACTATAAATCGTTTGGCTAAAGGTGACATAACCCCTGAACCACAAAACGATGCAGATGCTAATTACGCGAAAAAACTCTCTAAAGACGAGGCCAACATTGATTGGTCTATGGATGCCGAGCAAATTGAGCGTAACATTCGTGCCTTTAACCCATGGCCAGTATGCTTTACCCAAATGAGCGGTAACACGGTAAAAATATACCAAGCAAATGTTGTAGAGCAATCAGGCGCAGCTGGCACCGTACTAACAAGTGATAAGAACGGTATCGTTGTGGCTTGTGGTAAACACGCTTTATCTATTAGCGAATTACAACCACAAGGCAAAAAGCCAATGGCAATTAATGATTTTTTAAACGGTCGTAGCGACTGGGTTACACCTGGCACCGTATTAGGCGAAAATAATGAGTAATGTAAGCAATGTCAGAGCGCTAGCCGCTGAAACTTTATATAACGTGGTTGATAAAGGCGCATCGCTTAATCAAGAACTCCCTTTCGCTAGCCAAGGCCTATCACCTAAAGATAAAGCCTTACTGCAGCAAATTTGCTACGGAGTATTACGTTACTTACCTAGCCTAGAAAATTATTGCCAGCATTTAGTTGAGCAACCACTTAAAGGTAAGCGCCGTATTTTTCAGTTTTTGCTGTATGTGGGCATTTACCAACTACAACATATGCGTGTACCGCCACATGCTGCAATTAGCGAAACCGTTAATGCATTACAACAATTGCGCGCTCTTGGTCTAAAAGGGCTTATTAATGCCATTTTACGAAGCTTTCAGCGCCAACAACTTGAGCTTGAAGAAAAAGCCAAACAGATTCCAGTGTGTTTATATAACCACCCAAACTGGTTTATAAAGCAAGTAAAAGAAGCCTACCCAAATAACTGGGAAGACATACTAGAAGCAAACCAGCAGCAAGCACCAATGTGGCTGCGAGTGAATCAATCGCAGTTTAGCACCCAAGAATATAGCGAGATGCTAACTGCTAACGATATCGAACATACCCTAAACCCAGATTTTATTGATGGCATAAAGCTAAGTAAGCCTCGAGATGTGTTTTCACTTCCTGAGTTTGATACCGGCGCTTGTTCAGTACAAGATGCAGCAGCGCAGCTTGCAGCTCGCTATCTCGACCCACAAAATGGTGATGCAATACTCGATGCCTGTGCAGCGCCTGGTGGTAAAACCTGCCATATTTTAGAGCTTGCCGATGCTGATGTACTTGCGCTTGATAGCGATGCCACACGCCTCGAGCGTGTTAAACAAAACTTAGAACGCATAGGTTTAGGCGCCGATTTACAATGTGGAGATGCATCGCAACCTCACACTTGGTGGGATGAAGAACAGTTTGATCGTATTTTGTTAGATGTACCCTGCTCTGCAACCGGCGTAATTCGTCGTCACCCAGATATTAAATGGTTACGTCGCGCATCTGACATTAACGACTTATCGACCTTACAGGGCGATATACTCGATAGCATTTGGCCATTATTAAAACCAGGCGGCACATTAGTGTATGCAACTTGCTCGGTACTTCCACAAGAAAACCAACAACAAGTTGCTAAATTTTTAGCTAATAACGACGATGTAGAGCATATTCCTCTACACAGCGAGGACACCAAAACCACACCGGGTTTACAGCTGTTACCTGGTGAAAGCGACGGTTTTTACTACGCTAAATTGGTTAAAAAAGCCTAGGCAATACATTTAGCTACTTCAATTTAGAGGTAGCTAATACTTTGATGTAATTAGTATTAATAATACGGGTACATAATGAAAATAATCATACTCGGTGCTGGGCAAGTTGGCGGCACACTCGCAGAAAACTTAGTGGGTGAACAAAACGAAATAACCGTAGTTGATATCGACGGTAACCGCTTGCGTGAACTGCAAGATAAATACGATTTACAAGGTGTTGCAGGCCATGGCGCTCACCCTGACGTGCTAAGTCGCGCAGGGGCTGAGGATGCCGATATGATTATCGCGGTGACCAGCTCAGATGAAGTGAACATGGTGGCATGCCAAGTTGCCTACAGTATTTTTAATACACCAACCAAAATAGCCCGTATTCGCTCTGAGCAATATTTAAAATACCGCGAAAAACTCTTTCATAATGATGATTTACCTGTCGATCATTACATAGCCCCAGAAGCACTCGTAACTAAATATATTCGCCGTTTAATAGATTACCCCGGTGCATTACAAGTGCTACAATTTGCCGACGGCATGCTCTCTTTAGTGGCGGTAAAAGCCTACTATGGCGGTTTATTGGTAGGCTATGCCCTATCTACACTTAAACAACATATTCCTAATGTTGAAACCCGGGTAGCAGCTATTTACCGTCAAGGCAAAGCAATAAAACCATTAGGCACCACAGTAATAGAAGCCGACGATGAAGTATTTTTTATTGCCGCTACTAAACACATTCGTGCGGTAATGAACGAGCTACAAAAACTGGAACGCTCGTACAAAAAAATTATGATAGCCGGTGGGGGTAACATTGGTGCTGGCCTTGCCCGTTCACTAGAAAGAAACCACAGCGTTAAATTACTAGAACGCAGTAAAGAACGCGCAGAGCAACTCTCTGAAATGCTCGACAACACCGTGGTATTTTGTGGTGATGCGTCCGATCAGGAGCTGCTCTCAGAAGAACACATAGAACAGGTTGATGTGTTCATTGCCGTTACCAACGACGATGAAGTAAATATAATGTCGGCCATGCTAGCAAAACGCATGGGGGCACAAAAAACCATGGTGCTTATTCAACGAGGTGCCTATGTTGATTTAGTGCAAGGCGGCGAAATTGATATTGCCATTTCACCACAACAAGCGACTATTTCTGCGTTACTTACACACGTACGCCGTGGTGATATTGTAAACGTGTACTCATTGCGTAAAGGGGCTGCAGAAGCCATAGAAGCAGTGGCTCATGGTGATGAAAATACATCTAAAGTAGTGGGTCGCGCGATTGCTGATATTAAATTGCCAGCAGGTACCACAATAGGTGCAATTGTACGTAATGACGATGTACTGATTGCCCACGACGATACGATAATTCTATCAGGCGATCATGTAATTATGTTCTTAATTGATAAGAAGCACATTAACGTGGTTGAAAAGTTATTCCAAGTTAGCGCTATTTTTCTATAATCAAACTGCTTGAGTTAAGTAATCAACAAGCACAAAAAAAAGCCGCTGACTATTAAGCGGCTTTAGTGGAGTATGATGGGGTAATACTTATTGTACTTTTGCAAACTCTTCTTTAGAAAGTTCACCATTTCCGTCAGTATCTAAGTCATCAAAAATATTCATTAGTTGTTTATTAGACGCAGCTTCCTGCTGGCTAATTACACCGTCGCCATTACTATCAAAAGAGGCAAAGTCTACTGCTGCGTATGCCGCTGATGATGACGCTAATACTAAAATCGCTAGCGTTGTATTTAATGCTTTCATAATAAGTCTCCTTAAAGAGGGAAATCCTTTTCTGAGATCCCTGTGCAATGAAAAAAGTTAAAAATTAAAAGTTTGCAAACTCAGCTTTAGAAAGCTCACCATTGCCGTCAGTATCAAGCTCAGTAAATGCGGCGGTTAAATCAGCGTTTACAGCAGCTTCGCTTTGACTAATAACCCCATTACCGTCGGCATCAAGTGTGTCAAAGTCGCTAGCGGCAAAGGCTGCTGATGAAGAAGCTAGCGCGATAAGTGCGAATGTTTTGTGTAATGTTTTCATAATTTAATCCTTCAAAATGTAATGCTTTGTGCTATTGGAAATGTCAGGCTATTACCGTCCTTGTCATTCTTTTTCATAGGCTCCCTTGCCTACTTAGGTTGTCTTTGGCAACTCAGAATATGCCTAGCCTTAGCTTATGCTTTAGAAAATTCTGCTTTTGATAGCTCACCGTTTTGGTCTGTATCAAGCTCTGAGAACATGCTCATTAGCTTTGCATCAACTGATGCTTCACTTTGGCTAATAGCGCCGTTACCGTCGGTATCAAGCGTGTCGAAGTCGCTTGCTGCGAAGGCAGCTGATGAAGAAGCCAATGCGATAAGTGCGAATGTTTTGTGTAATGTTTTCATAATGAGTATTCCTTAAAATCGTTTAAATAATGTGGGAGGTTAAGCTCCCAAAACGTTAATTGCTTAAGATTATGCTTTAGAAAATTCTTCTTTTGATAACTCACCGTTTTGGTCAGTATCAAGCTCAGAAAACATGCTCATTAGCTTTGCATCTACTGATGCTTCGCTTTGACTGATTGCGCCGTTGCCGTCAACGTCTAGCGTGTCAAAGTCGCTTGCTGCAAAAGCCGCTGATGAAGAAGCTAATGCGATAAGTGCTAAAGTTTTATTAATGCTTTTCATAATCAATCTTCCTTCAAAGTTTATGTTTTATGCGATTAAGTGTTTTACTTTAAATCACGTTTCGTTCAATACAGCCTGACTATTACAACTTCGATGCCAACAATATAAAAACCATAATTTTCAATAAATTAACCTGTATCTAGCTGAAAATGGCGCTATTCAACTCGTTATTTTGTTGCTTTTTAGCAACAGTAGATGAGGCAATAAAATTAAAACATTAAAAATCAAATAGTTGAGTTTAAGGAAAACACCACACAGTCGATTAGCAACCGCTAAAAAAGAGGATTAATTAAACAAAAAGGAAGGTGAGTTTAGATTTATTTTGTTATAAATAAAAAACTACAATTAAAAAATAGATTTAAGTTACTGTTTTTAAATAGTTTAAAAAATAAATTTTACATAGCGTTTAAAACAAACAGCCGCACAAGGCTATTTGTTGCAAAATGACGAAATCATGAAATCGCAGGAGCCTGCTGATATTTATATTAGAAGCTTGTTCAACTTGATAACAGACCCTAAGCTATTTCAACTTCAAGCGCGCTTGGGTCAATGAAGTGATCCCCCATTAGTGTTTTCATTTGCTCTTCACTGGCAAATAATCGAATTCCGCAACAGATACCGTTAGCATGTTTTTTTACACTGCAGATTTGCCCCTCATGCTGAGTCTCGCCATCAAATACAACCGTACAGCGCATATCTTTTAGCTCATCGAGTTCTTGAGTAGTTTTAATATCAAACATAACACCGGTGAGCGAAATGTCTTTTATCACCCCTTCAAAGGGCGGTTGCTCTTCGGTTAATTTTAACTTAGCAGGAAACAATGTGGGTATGCGTGCTTGTGAGCGAAGCGCAAACAACTGTACTTGTGAAGGGTATTGAATAAACAACAATTTAGCTGGATGAGAGGCTACAGACATAAGTTGCTGACGAAACGCAATGATGTGCCCACCACTGCCCTCTATAAGCGCCCTTACCACCACCATAACCCCATCTCGCAAGTAATCACTTGCCATGGGGAGTCGCTTAGCGCTGGGATAGTTTAAAATAATAAATTTGTTTTCTAATAAACCAATAAACTCCGTTTTTACACGTCGGCTACTGGTTGGCGTGAGTATTTCTACATCGACTATGCCACCTGTGACGATTTGGTTTAACTTTTCCAAATTGGTTTTTTGCATAGTTCCTTCCTAATATTTAAAACCTTATCCACGCCAAAATGTTGGGGTAAATAGCACTAATAATGTAAATATCTCTAACCGGCCGAATACCATAGCTACTGTTAATATCCATTTAGCGGCATCACTAATAGCACCATAATGAGAGGCTACGTCACCCAAACCTGGGCCCAAATTATTAAGGCAGGCTGCTGTCGCAGAGAATGCGGTAATGTTGTCTAACCCTGTGCCCATTAACGCTAACATTATAATAATAAAGACTAGTGCATAAGCTGAGAAAAAGCCCCATACCGCTTCAACTACTTTGTCAGGTAAGGCTTTACGCCCGAGTTTTATTGAATATATAGCTCGGGGATGGACTAAGCGGTTAAGCTCGCGCACCCCTTGCAAGTACAACAAAAACACACGAACAACTTTCATACCACCACCGGTAGAACCCGCACAGCCGCCAATAAAGCTCGAAAAAATAAGTAAAATAGGTAAAAACAACGGCCAAGCTGAAAAGTTATCTGTGGCAAACCCTGCAGTACTACTAATAGACACCGCTTGAAACAACGCCTGATCGAGAGTTTCATCACCATTTGCATAAACATCATGAGACGAAAGCACAGTAAAGCAAATTACCACCAGCGCGAGCTGAATACACAAGAATACTTTAAATTCAGGGTCGCGAATGTACACACTAATATTACGACTCGCTACAGCGGCATAATGTAGTGAAAAGTTAATGGCGGCTATAATTAAAAAGAACACACAAATAAAGTTAATTACAGGGCTATCAAAATGCCCCATAGACGCGTCATAAGTAGAAAAACCACCAATAGCAACCGTAGAAAAGGCATGGCATATGGCGTCAAACCAGTTCATGCCAGCGCTCCAATACGCCAAGGTACAAGCAAGTGTAATAGATACGTAAATATACCAAAGGTGTTTAGCGGTGTCGGCTATACGCGGGGTCATTTTGGAGTCTTTTACTGGGCCTGGAATTTCAGCGCGATACAACTGCATCCCACCCACGCCAAGCATTGGCAGTATGGCTACTGCTAATACAATGATCCCCATTCCACCAAACCACTGTAATTGTTGGCGATAAAATAATACCGATTTAGGCAAGTACTCAATGCCAGTTAATACGGTCGCCCCTGTGGTAGTTAAGCCTGAGAAAGCTTCAAACACCGCATCGGCCAAAGAGAGGTTGGGTTCTTGTAAAAATATCAGCGGTAATGATGCAAATGCCCCTAGCACCAGCCAAAACAAAACCACTATTAAAAAGCCTTCCCGTGCTTTTAAATCACCATGCTCATGCCTATTTGGGTAGTAAGCCATTAAGCCAATAATAACGCTAAATATAAAGGCTAAAACAAACGGCACCCCTCCACCATCTTTATAAATTAAAGACACGAGTGCTGGTGGCACCATTGTAATACTAAATAGCGCGACCAGTTGGCCAAGAATTTTTATGATGGTACGAAATTGCATTGAGCGTATCGCTTTTTTATTAGTAAATTAAAATAACTACTGTATGACTCGAAAATTTAATCTTTACTGATTAAATGGGATGGATGTAAGACTATTACTCTTTGATTGTTAACTCAACTGCGCCGTGGCTTAAATCAAAAATATCTTTGCATGCTTGTTGTGCTTGGCGGCTATCAATAGTAATACTCCACTCAATATTTGCCGTAAACTGCTTTTCAATATTAAGTACCTGAAAGTTGGTTTTTAAGTGCTGCTCTATTGCGCCTTGCATACTGTATTCACTAAAGCCAACCAGCTCAATACTGGGTACTTTTACCACGGTTTGTAATTTTGCTAAGGCATTATTAAGCGAGCCACCATAAGCACGAACTAATCCACCAGTGCCAAGCTTTATCCCACCAAAATACCGTGTTACCACAGCAGTTACTTCACCTAGGCCAGAGCCCACCAGCACGTTGAGCATAGGTTTACCAGCGGTGCCATTTGGCTCTCCATCGTCAGAAAAACCATAAACATGGCTTCCGCCAGGATTGCCCGCAACATGCGCCCAACAATTATGGCGTGCATCACTGTATTTTTCTTCAATATTTTTAATAAAGGCTTTGGCTGAGTTTAAATCGGGCGTGTGGCCTATATGCACAATAAAGGTACTTTTTTTAACTTCTTCTTGATGAAAAACATCGTCGGCTGGGTATTTATATTCTGACATAGCGCTTACTTGGCTGTTAAATTAAAAATGGGGCCAACAGGCCCCTTTCATGAATAATATAAACTTTTATTAGTTAAATATTAGTCGAGCAATAAATCACGCGTCATATTCTCTAGGCTGTCTTCGTGAACAATAATATTATCTTCAATACGAATGCCGCCAAATGGTTTAAACGCTTCTACTTTTTCCCAGTTAATAAACTGCTTATTGTCTGTTTGTGCTAAATCACCCAACAAAGAGTCAATAAAGTACAAACCTGGCTCAATGGTAAACACTTGGTTTTTCTCAATTAAGCGAGTGCAGCGTAAAAATGGATGACCTTCTGGTGGTGCCTGATGTGCACCAGTTTCATCACGCATAAAGCCACCTACATCATGTACCTGTGCACCTAAGTGATGCCCTAAGCCATGAGGGAAGAAGGTTGAGGTAATTTGACGCTCAACAATTTCCGCAGCCGGTAGTTTAACAATATCAAAATCACTTAATAACTGAGCAATACGATTATGACAATCAATATGCAGCTCGCCATACAGTACACCTGGTTTTAAGCTTTTGCCTAACTCAATTTGATGCGCCGTCATTGCTTTAACTAGATCAGCAAACTCGCCTTGCTTTTTAAAGTCGTAGGTACGAGTAATATCTGCAGCGTAACCATTAAAGTTAGCGCCCGCATCAATTAAAAATGAGTTATGTGTTTGCGGTGCTTTTGGCTCAAAATGCGTGTAATGCAAAATAGCGCAATTTTCGTTAAGGGCCACAATGTTGCCATACGGCATTTCATTTTCGCTTTGACGCGTTGCCATTAAGTACGCTTGCTGAATATCAAACTCGCTACCACCATTAAAAAACGCATCACGCGCCGCTTTGTGGCCATCTACTGCAATACGGTTCGCATTACGTAAACACTCAAGTTCATATTGCGTTTTATAAGCTCGGTGATAATGAATGTAGTTAATTACTGGCTCAGGATTCATAATGCTAAAACCAAGTGCTTGTGCTACTTCTAGGTATTCACCTATGTAAGCAAATTTAGCTTTGTCATAA
Organism: Pseudoalteromonas sp. BSi20439; assembly: GCF_000241165.1. Taxonomy (NCBI): domain Bacteria; kingdom Pseudomonadati; phylum Pseudomonadota; class Gammaproteobacteria; order Alteromonadales; family Pseudoalteromonadaceae; genus Pseudoalteromonas; species Pseudoalteromonas sp. BSi20439. The sequence goes on along the minus strand of NZ_BADW01000136.1, from coordinate 23,640 downwards.
GGAAGTAGCTTTTCAACCTGATCAGGTTGTAACAACAATTCAATATCGAAGTACTCAGCCCAAAAATCTCTTGGCTCATCAGGTACTTTATGCCAAAAATCAATTGGACGATAAAAAATAAGCTTTGGCTTATCACTGCCATTTACCACAATCCAGCAATGCGGATTATCAATAACCGGTAACCACGCTTTAAAATGAGGGTTAACTTTAAATGGGTAATACATATCATCTAAAAATTGGCGCTTAGCTTGGCCTGAATGAATGACTAATCCTTCTAACCCTTCTTGCTCACAAATAGTACGTGTACGCTGCTGCAATGTTGCAATATGTTCGGCGTATAATACGGCTAATTTTTCCATAATAAACCCATCTGTTAAATTTAACTTACTTTGAGTCTACCACTTATACACAAAGCGCTCAAAAAAGAGGGATAGTTACTGTGTAAATATCCCTCTGCTGTTGTAGATTTATTTTTACTACCCGCCCATGGTCATTTCTAATAGCGGCGCGAGTAAATTACCTTCTCGGCCAAGGCGAGTATGATAAACCTGCCGATACGCAAATACATTTTTTACGTAATCTCGAGTTTCTCTATATGGAATAAGCTCAACCCATAGCTCTGCAGGCATTGCTTCTTCTGGTAACCAACGTTTAATCCGATGATACCCAGCATTATAAGATGCTGTTGCCAATACCTCATTACCGTGATTTTTCTTTTTTAAATACTGTAAATAACGGGTACCAAGTCGAATATTGGTTTTTGGCTGATACAACCGACGGCTAGATACATCGCCTTTGTTAATGTATTTTGCGGTGCTTGGTAATAGCTGCATTAACCCACGCGCATTTGCATGAGAACGGGCATCGGGTGCAAATGAACTTTCTCGGCGCGCAATGGCGATACTCCAGGTTAAATCTATTTTGCTACGCTTACTGTAACGCTCAAACATGTCTTGAAACGCAAATGGAAAACGCAAATCAACATAATCCCATGCTTTTATTTTTGCTAGTGTAAATATTGTACTATCAAACCAATCAAGCTCTGCCGCGAGTACTGATGCTGCCAGTTTTTCATCATCTTCGGAGGTATTAGTTAAATAATTCCACTCACGTCGAGCCGCAGTAAATCGCTCAAGCTCATACAACGCCTTGGCACGCTTAAAGCCTGGCGCATTACTTACTCTCCTTACTAAAGCTTGATTTACATTGACCGGCAACTCATTTAAATCAACCGGTAACCCTAAACGGGCGGCGGCTAAAAAGCCGTAATAATCTCGGTTAGCGGCTACTTTAGTCCAAATTGCCTTGGCTTTTTCATGTTCTGCGCGTTTGTCATAACTATAAGCTAGCCAATACTGCTGCCCTAAACTGAGGTTTTGCTTGCCAGTAAAAAATGCCGCAATGCCTTCCCAATCTTGCGTTTTTAACATATTGGCTAGCTGCCATTGCATTAATTTACGATCTTGACGCTCTTTAGGGACTTTATTTAAATAAAAGCTCGCCTGACTATGACCGCTCGACGCCAACGACAGCGCAAAGGTATAATATACGTCTGCTTTTTCATCATCAGCGAAGTTAAACATGCCTTCAATTTTTTGCCACGCTTTTAAGGCCAACTCTTTATCACGCCAAATTAAGCGTTTAATACCATAAAGCGCTATTTCCCCTTCTTTGGCTGTTTTACGTTTATAGCGGTAAAGGCCTGCAGCTGCACTGGGGTCGCGCCTTACCTTGGAATATAAATCAGCTAAATAACGCTCCTTGGCTGGCAATAAGGTCTTTAAATAAGGCAATAAACGATAAGACCCCCCTTGTGCCGCTAAAGTGACACGCTGCCACACGACATCTGGGGTTAAATAACCATTTTGTCGCCAGCGCTTAAAAAGCCCGTCACATTCACTGGGCTGCGACTCGCCAACCGTCCAAATATCGGTTACCTGCGAGAGTATTGCTTTTTTAGGCGCTCCTAAATCAAGCTGATAAGTAAGGTGGGTACAACTGAGCTCAGTATCGGAGGTTTCACGGTAATTTTTAATAAACGCTGCTTTTTTATTTCTGCGCTTTAAATAATTTAACCATGCTTTTCGTACTGGCCACTCTAATGGCGTGTGCTCATAAATAGTGAGGAAATTTTCTATTTCTGTTTGATGCTTTAAACTGGGGTAACGCTGCCAAAAGGCTTTTTCTACATAGGGCTTAAGCGGATGAGACAATGAGTCTACCGCTTGTTTAAAGCTATTGTAATCGCCATAGCGCGCTTGTTTTTCTGCATCTAAAAATGCATCAAGTTCGCTATTTGCGTTGGCAGAGGGAAAAGAGAAAAACAGAGTCGCTGCCGCTACGCTTAATAAATATTTTTTCATAATGTCCTTTAGGGCATAGTAACCTTCAAGGCTGACAAGGGTGAGGCTATGGGTAAATAAAAAACAGCGCAGGCACTGTAACTCTATTTACATTGATAAAACCCAAGCTATAAACACCAAGACAGCGCAATAAAATGAATAAAGAAAACTTTCAAACCCACCTTAGCACCAAACCAGCTATATTTTAACCAGACGTTTGTAACCAAGATAAATTTTTCGTTGCATTTTTAATTTAAAGCAAGCACACTGGTCTGAATATGAACTCATCGTACCAGTCTTAGTTCATCAACTAGGGAGAATAATAATGTTATATAAAAGCGATTCCTTTGAAGTTAGCTTCGTGAAGGAAAACATCGCCGAGTTTAAGTTTTGTGCTACAGGTTCTGTAAACACATTATCTCAACAAACTCTTTCAGATTGCGCGGCAGCATTAAAAGAATTAGCCGCTAACACTGATATTAAAGGCATGATTTTTACCAGTGATAAAGACCACTTTATTATTGGTGCCGATATTTTCGAATTTTTACCTACTTTTACTAAGCCTGAAGCAGAATTAGTAACGTGGATCAAAAATGCAACTGACGTTTTTGATGCAATTGAAGATTTACCATTCCCAACACTAAGTGTTGTAAACGGCTTGGCGCTTGGCGGCGGCTGTGAGTGGGCACTTGCTACCGATTATCGTGTTGCAAGTGACTCAGCAAAAATGGGCTTACCAGAAGTTAAATTAGGCATAATGCCTGGTTTTGGCGGTACAGTGCGCCTTCCGCGCATTATTGGTGCCGATAACGCGATGATGTGGATCACCACAGGTAACGAAAATCGCGCTGCTGACGCCCTAAAAGTAGGTGCATTTGACGCGGTAGTTAGTGCCAACAAACTACAAGAGTCAAGTTTAGCAACACTAGAATTAGCAATTGCTGGCAAGCTAGATTGGCAAGCAAAACGCGCTGTAAAATTACAACCGCTTAAATTAAACCGTGTTGAGCAAGGCATGAGCTTTGCAATGGCAGAAGGTATGGTAATGGGTAAAACCAAAGGCCACTATCCTGCTCCAGTTATGGCTGTTCGCACTATTAAAGCCGCAGCAAACAGCTTACGCGCCGAAGCAATGGCAATTGAAAATGCCAACTTTGCAAAACTAGCACGTACTAGTGAAGCTGCTGCTCAAACGGGTATATTTTTAGCAGACCAATACATTAAAGGTAAAGCACGTAAATTTGCTAAACACAGCGATGTAGAAATTAAACAAGCGGCAGTATTAGGCGCAGGTATTATGGGTGGCGGTATTGCATACCAGTCTGCTTATAAAGGCACACCAATCATAATGAAAGACATCCAACAGGATGCGCTAGATTTAGGTATGGGTGAAGCATCTAAACTATTAGGTGCAAAAGTGAAGCGCGGCCACATGCCGATGGAAAAAATGCTAGCAACGCTTAGCAAAATCAAACCAACGCTTAACGATGCAGACCTACAAAACGCCAACATCATTGTTGAAGCCGTAGTAGAAAATCCTAAAGTGAAGCAAGCCGTACTTGCTGATCTTGAAAAGAATATGCCAGAAGGCACGGTACTGACGTCAAACACATCGACTATTTGTATTGACCTACTTGCAGAAGCGCTTGAAAAGCCAGAAAACTTTTGTGGTATGCACTTTTTCAACCCAGTACCAAAAATGCCATTAGTTGAAATTATCCGTGGTGCAAAAACCTCAGATAAAACGATTAATGCCGTGGTTGATTACGCACTTAAACTAGGTAAATCACCGATTGTTGTTAACGATTGCCCAGGCTTTTTTGTAAACCGTGTTTTATTCCCTTACTTTGCTGGCTTTAGCAAATTAGTGGTTGAAGGCGCTAACTTTGCAAAAGTAGATAAAGTAATGGAAAACGTATTTGGCTGGCCAATGGGCCCGGCGTATCTACTTGATGTAGTCGGTATTGATACGGCTTACCATTGTACTGGCGTAATGGCAGACGGTTTCCCTGAACGTATGGCACGTGCAGATAAAGACCCAGTGACTGTTTTTGCTAACGAAAAACGTTTTGGTCAAAAGAACAAAGCAGGTTTCTATAAGTACGAAACAGATCGTCGCGGTCGTCTTAAAAAATCACATGACCAAACAGCGATTGAACTACTTGCACCAATTACAGACGCACCAAAAGAATTTGATAAACAAGAAATCATTGACCGTTGTATGATCCCAATGATCAACGAAGTGCTACTTTGTTTACAAGAAGGCATTGTTGCTTCTCCTCAAGAAGCTGATATGGCACTTGTATACGGTGTTGGTTTCCCTCCATTTAGAGGCGGCGCGTTCCGTTACTTAGATCAAACAGGTTTAGCTAACTTTGTAGCAACTGCTGACAAATACGCTCACCTAGGTGCGATTTACCAAGTATCAGAGCAAACTCGCAAGTGGGCTGAAGAAGGCCGTGTTTTCTATAAGGTGGAAGGTTAATATCATGAATAATCCAGTAATTGTAGATTGTATCCGCACACCAATGGGTCGCTCAAAGGGCGGCGTATTCAAGCACAAACGTGCGGAAGACTTAAGCGCTCATTTAATGAAAGGCTTATTAGAACGTAATCCGGCAGTTGACCCTGCGTCAATTGACGATATTTATTGGGGCTGTGTACAGCAAACATTAGAGCAAGGCTTTAACGTTGCACGTAACGCATCTCTACTTGCGGGCATTCCACATTCAGTGCCAGCAACCACAGTTAACCGTTTATGTGGCTCATCAATGCAAGCATTGCATGACGCTGCTCGCGCAATTATGACTGGCGCTGGCGACACATACCTAATTGGTGGTGTTGAGCACATGGGTCACGTACCTATGACTCACGGTAACGACTTTCACCCTGGCCTAGCTACATCAATTGCACAAGCATCTGGCTCTATGGGTTTAACCGCTGAGTACCTTGCAACACTTCACGGTATTAGCCGTGAGCAACAAGATGAATTTGCTTACCGCTCGCATCAACGTGCACATGCTGCAACAGTTGAAGGCCGTTTCCGCCGCGAAATTTTAGCAATGGAAGGTCACGATGCTGACGGTTCACTTATTCTTGTTGAAGATGATGAAGTAATTCGTCCAGAAACAACGGTTGAAGGTTTATCGCAGCTACGTCCAGTATTTAACCCTGCTACGGGTTCTGTTACTGCGGGCACATCTTCTGCACTTTCTGACGGCGCATCAGCCATGTTAGTAATGAGCGAAGAAAAAGCAAAAGAACTGGGCTTACCAATTCGTGCACGTATTCGCGCTATGGCTGTTGCCGGTTGCGATCCATCAATCATGGGTTACGGCCCAGTACCTGCAAGTAAAAAAGCATTGGCACAAGCCGGTATTACCATTGATGACATCGACGTAGCTGAGCTAAACGAAGCATTCGCAGCACAATCACTACCTGTGCTTAAAGACTTAGGCTTAGCTGATGTAGTTGACGAAAAAGTTAACTTGAATGGCGGCGCTATCGCACTTGGTCACCCTCTGGGCTGTTCGGGTTCACGTATTAGCACCTCGCTTATTCACTTAATGGAAGACAAAAACGCAAAATACGGTTTAGCAACTATGTGTATTGGTTTAGGCCAAGGCATTGCAACTGTATTTGAACGTGTTCAAGACTAATTAGTATTGAATATGTAAAACCATCTTGGTGATTAAAAGGCGAGCTAGCGCAAGTTAGTTCGCCTTTTTTATGCCACCAGCTTTTGCAGGTTTAAAATGAATAATGTGATCGGGTGCATTAAACTTATTTCAGATTATCTATTAATAAGTTGAGCTGTTTTGTTATACGTAAAATAGTTAACCAACAGCTTTATTTGCGCTAAACTACCCGACCTAACCAAGCCGCGACTATTTTTACAGGTAATTTTTATGAGCTTTGATAATCCCGATCACCAATTAGATGCCATCGGCCTTCGTTGCCCAGAGCCGGTGATGATGGTACGCGCTGCTATTCGTAAAATGAGCGATGGTGAAACACTGCTTATTATTGCCGACGACCCTTCAACCACCCGCGACATTCCCAGCTTTTGTACCTTTATGGATCACACGCTAGTGGCTAAAGAAGTTGAAGAATCACCGTATAGATATGTGGTGAAGAAAGGGTTGTAATCAGCTATCAGCTATCAGCTATCAGCTATCAGCTATCAGCTATCAGCTATCAGCTATCAGCTATCAGCTATCAGCTATCAGCTATCAGCTATCAGCAAATTTACTCGTTAAGCCAATTAGGTTCAAGTAATCATTCGCTGTAAAACTACTTAATCCGAAGAATGTCATTTGTGCTTCTAACAGCTGGTAGTCATGTATAGCCCCCCTCCCATCATAACCAAACGTATGCATATAGCCTGGTTTTATAGCTTTATCGCCCCTGTTTAAAACGCTTTGAAAACTCAGAAAATAAGTTAAAAGATCAATATCTGAAAAGTTGATTTTAAGATTCATCAAACTTGCTTTCTCATAATTTTCTAGTTTTAGTAATTGATTTATACCATCTAGCTTCTCTGCTGCAAAAAGCATTTCTTTTAGGTACTTAGGTAAATTTAGTTGTTTGGAGGAAAGCTTTAAATCTGTAACCCTAGGATTTATTTCAAATCGTTGTTCATCAAAAATGCTGCACATATAGTCATATTGAGGTTTATTGAACATATATAAACAAAGTAAAATCACTAAAACTAAAATATCTACTGTTTTCTCTTCGACTATTAATTCTATACTTGTAAGTAATCTATTTGTTAATTGTACAGCTGATCTAGGTGCTAAGTTTTGCCAATTGGAGATCTCAGCAATGAGAGATGATAACTGCTTTTTTAAATCATCACCTTGAGATAAAAGCGGAAACAGTAAAATGCTTTTTTGTTCCAGATAGTGATTATCTAATACAGTAAAATCACAATTTGCTTCTAATAAACTGGCAGAAATCCCAACATCTAGATAGTACTTTGTATCAAAGAAACGCCTTAAATAGTTATCAGCATTAAAATCGTTTCCATATAAAGCTTTTATCGTGTGCTGCAGTTCTTCTGTATGTGTTGAAACAACTATTACTAACCCTTCTATATCGAAAATATGCTTTATTGCTTCTAGCATTTCTACTGCATAAGTTGGGCGGCAGCGGTCTAACTCATCAATAAAAATGAATGCGGGATAATCACGAGCTGTTGCTTGCAAGCCATCTTTTGGCTTTTCAATCGAGTATTTGACTAACTCTTTAATGGTGCCCTTTAGCTCTTTTACTCCCTTCTTATAGTCACTATGCTCTTTAAACGCTTGTGTTGTCATCGCTTCCATGGCTGCTGACAAATCTAATGATTTATTGTTTTGTGTTGATGGCGAAGTACATGTGTCAGAGTTTTTGTCTACAAATAACTCTTCAATATCAAAGCCACCATATCGTTTAACTAGTGCTGCTAAGATTTTTGGTAATACAGATATACCTATATTCTTAAAGCTTTTTCTTTTGGCTTGAGTTAAATGGCTTTTATTAATTGTTTCTAAAAGTTGCTTTTGTATTTCAGCAAGGACGGTAATAATAGGTGAATCCATAAAATCATTTGACCAAGCATCTATATAAACGACAGGATGCTCGTGTTTTAAGTCTTCAGCCCAACGTTTTACGAAATAAGTTTTACCAGCGCCCCATTCCGCATTAACGTTAATTACATATGAAGATTTATTAGGCTTCTCTCTATTCGCTTTTGAACGACGAACAAGGATTTTAGTAAGCAGTTCTGCATCTTGCTTTCTATTTAGCTGATCTGCAGGATAAGTAATACCATCAATTTTTATTTCTTCGGTCCATTGCTTAGTTTTCACAATAACATCCTTGTCACAAATCTAAAATTTCACTCGGGCAGCTAAAAGCTGACAGCTCCCAACTGACAGCTATTTCTTAGTAATCGTTACTTGCGGCTTATCGTAGTCACTAAAATCAATGCTGACTATGTACAACCCTTTGATTGCGGGTGTGTAACTAAAGTAGTTGTAAATAGTGCTGCAATCGGCGCGCGTTGATTGGCCAAGTGTTAGGCTTTGCCCTGATGGCTGTGAATCGCTGTAGCCACAGTTAAAGCCTTCACTAAAGTCCGCATCCGCTATTTTAAATTCGTACACTTTGCCTGGGGTCGAAAATTTAACTTGAGCTTGATAAAGCGCAGGACCGACTTGTTTAAATTGATATTGAGGTTCGGCATCCCATAATGTGAAGTCCCCTCTTAAATAAATACTGCGATCCAATTCTTGCTGCGGCAACACATCGTTAATCGAAATTTGGCTGGTACAGGCGGTAAGTAAACCAGCCATTGCTAGCGTTAAAATTCGTTTTATGGAGATCATAATTTGTATCCTTTGTATACAGTGAATACTAAAAAGCCAGCATAATGCTGGCTTTTTAAATAGCTATAAGCTGTTATTTTTGTAATACAGAAATATCTGCAATTTCTAAAAATAGTCCACTAAGCTGGCTTAAAAGCGCAAGGCGGTTTTGCTTAACCGCTTCATCGTCGGCCATTACCATGACATTGTCAAAAAAGTTATCAACACTGTCACGAATGCCTGCTAATTGGCTTAATGCCTCTTGGTAGTTTCCATCGCTGTACAGTGGTGCTAAATCAGTGGCGAATTTTGCAACTTGCGAAGCCAATACTTTTTCTGCCTCATCACTTAATAAGCTCTGATCAACATCACCTTGCGTTGTAATGTTATTTTTAGCCAGAATATTACTTACACGCTTATTAGCCGCTGCAAGCGATTCTGCGGCGTCTAATGTTCGGAAATGACTTACGGCTTTAACTCGGCGATCGAAATCAACAGGCTTCGTTGGACGACGCGCCAGTACGGCTTGAATCACATCTACTTCAATGCCTTCGTCTTGATACCAAGCACGGAAACGCCCTAGCATAAAGTCAAACACATCCGTTGATACATTTAGGTTAGTCAGCTTTTCACCAAACAAGGTTTGTGATTTAGCAACCAGGTCTAAAATATCAAGTGGTAGCTGTTTTTCTACCATGATACGTAATGCACCAATGGCTGCACGACGAAGTGCAAATGGGTCTTTATCACCTTTTGGTGCTTGGCCTATGCCAAAAATACCCACCAGCGTATCAAACTTATCGGCAATGGCGACTGCACAACTGATCACATTAGTTGGTAAGTTATCACCTGCAAAACGTGGCATATATTGCTCGTTCTGTGCCACTGCGACTTCTTCTGCTTCACCATCGTGACGCGCGTAATGCATTCCCATTACACCTTGTACGTCGGTAAATTCCATTACCATTTCGGTCATTAAGTCTGTTTTACTTAATAAGCCTGCACGCGCTGCTAACTCTTTGTCGGCACCAAGTTGCTCTGCAATGTAACCAGCTAGTTCACTAATACGCTGTGACTTGTCTTTAAGCGTACCAAGTTGCTTTTGAAACAATACGCTATCAAGCGACTCAAGTCGGCTTTCTAATGTTTTCTTTTTATCGGTTTCAAAGAAGAACTGCGCATCGGCTAAACGCGGGCGCACTACTTTTTCGTTACCAGAAATAACTACACTAGGATCTTTACTTTCGATGTTAGAGACAAACAAAAACTTATTTAAAAGTTTGCCGTCTTGATCTAATAACGGGAAGTATTTCTGATCGTCTTTCATGGTGTAAATAAGCGCTTCAGCAGGTACATCTAAAAATGCTTCTTCAAATGTGGCTGTTAACGTTACTGGCCATTCTACCAATGAAGTAACTTCTTCAAGTAAGTCTTCATCCATTGCAACAACGGCATTAACTGCTTTGGCTGCGTCTTCTATTTGCGCGCGAATCTGTGCTTTACGCTGTTCGTAGTCAGCAATAACGTAAGCTGATTTAAGTACATCAAACACATCATCAGCATGGTTAATGCTAATTTTTTCTGGGTGATGAAAACGATGACCTTGCAGTTGATTACTCACTTGCTTACCAAGAATTTCACCTTCAACCAGTTCACTACCGAATAAAATAGTCACGGTATGCACTGGGCGAATAAATTGTGTTTTATTCGCACCCCAACGCATTGGTTTAGGGATAGGTAACTTAGCGAGAGCTTTGCTTATAGCGTCGGTCATTAACGTTTTGGTTTCTTGCCCTGCTACTTTAGCAATGTGCAATAACCATGCGCCTTTATCTGTTTCTAGTGTTTGCGCATCTTTTACTTCAATCCCACAACCACGAGCCCAACCCATGGCTGCTTTAGTTGGGTTCCCCTCTGCATCAAAAGCGGCTTTAGTTGCAGGGCCACGTTTTTCAACTTCTTTGTCTTGTTGTTTAGCGTCAAGTGCTTTTACTTGTAAACCTAAACGACGAGGCGATGCATACCAGCTCACACCTTGGTGACCTAGTTCTAGGCTTTCTAATTCTGCTGTTAAGTTTGCAGCAAAGGCTTCGGCTAATTTACGAAGTGCTTTTGGTGGCAACTCTTCGGTGCCAATTTCTACTAATAAATTTTCTGCTGACATGCTTACTTATCCTTACACAGCGGGAAACCAAGTGCTTCACGTGCATCGTAATAACTTTGTGCACACGCTTTTGATAACGCACGAACGCGTAAAATATAACGTTGACGCTCAGTTACTGAAATAGCATGACGTGCGTCTAATAAGTTAAATGCGTGCGATGCTTTCATTACTTGCTCGTAGGCTGGTAATGGTAGGCTTGCTTCAATTAGCTTTTGGCTCTCAGCTTCACATTTATCAAACTGTTCAAATAAGTCGGCTACGTTTGCATGTTCAAAGCTATAGGTTGATTGCTCAACTTCATTTTGATGGAACACGTCACCGTAAGTTACGCGCCCAAATGGGCCGTCTGCCCACACTAGGTCGTAAATGCTATCTACGCCTTGAATATACATTGCTAAACGTTCTAGGCCGTAAGTAATTTCACCCGTTACCGGTGAGCATTCTAAACCGCCAACTTGCTGGAAGTAGGTAAACTGCGTTACCTCCATGCCATTTAACCAAATTTCCCAACCTAGTCCCCACGCACCTAATGTAGGTGATTCCCAGTTATCTTCTACAAAGCGAACTTCGTCAGTTAGGGTATCAATACCTACAGCAGCTAAAGAACCTAGGTAAAGCTCTTGAATATTGTCTGGTGATGGCTTTAACACAACTTGGAATTGGTAGTAATGTTGCAAGCGGTTTGGGTTTTCACCGTAACGACCATCGGTAGGACGACGACACGGTTGAACGTATGCGCTCGACATTGGCTCTGGGCCAATTGATTTTAAAAATGTTTGTGGGTGAAATGTCCCTGCGCCCACTTCCATGTCAAGTGGTTGAATAATGACACAGCCTTGCTGTGCCCAATAATCCTGTAAAGCCAGGATCAAACCTTGAAAGGTTTTAACGTCATATTTTTGCATATTTGGCTTTTTACTATCTGAGAAGTAGCGTGAAAATTACCCTCAGTATACCTTGTGCACACTCAGGTTTTAAGCAGTTTGTGCGTTTGAAAAAATAAAAAAGGAGCCTAAGGCTCCTTTTTTGTGATTACGATAATGTTTTATACGTCTAAGTTAACCACACGCAGTGCGTTCGTTTCAATAAACTCACGACGCGGCTCAACTTGATCGCCCATTAATGTGGCAAATAATTGATCCGCTGCAACAGCATCTTCAATTGTTACTTGCAACATACGGCGTGCGCTTGGATCCATGGTGGTTTCCCAAAGCTGATTTGGGTTCATTTCACCCAGTCCTTTATAGCGTTGAATGTAGATCCCACGCTTAGACTCTGCGATCAACCATTCCAATGCATCCACAAAGTTATCAACAGGTTTTGTTTTCTCACCACGTTGGATATATGCACCCTCTGTGATGATATTAGCAATATTTTTACCTGTTACAGCAATGCGTTGGTAGTCTCTTGATGTAATAAAGTCATAATGAAGTACGTGAGCTTTATCCACACCATGCTGACGAATATTCACAACTGGATAATACAGGTTACGCTCTGTATCGTGCTCAGTTCCAGCATGGAAAATAGTTGCATCTTCATCACGTTCAATTAAGTCATCAACCAGCTCTTTAGTCCAAGCAATTACCTTAGCTTCGTCTGAAAGGTCTTCTTTTTTCAGTTCACTTTGGTAAATCAAACGGTTCATAACTGTATTCGGATACTTACGCTTTAAGCGCTCGATAACTTTAACCGTGTTTTGATAATCGTGAACAATCGATTCTAATGCTTCACCATCAACCGCCTCTGCGCTATCACTGGTATACAATGCTGCATTGCTTAGCGCTAACGATGTAAGGTAATCAACTAATGCTGGATCATCTTTAATATAACGCTCTTGCTTACCTTTTTTCACTTTATAAAGTGGAGGCTGAGCAATATAAATGTAACCACGTTCAACAATTTCCGGCATTTGACGGTAGAAGAATGTTAGTAGCAAGGTACGAATGTGAGAACCATCCACGTCGGCATCGGTCATGATTATGATACGGTGGTAACGTAGTTTTTCAGGGTTATATTCGTCACGGCCAATACCACAACCTAGTGCAGTAATTAACGTTGCCACTTCTTGCGAAGATAGCATTTTATCAAAACGTGCTTTTTCTACGTTTAAGATTTTACCTTTAAGCGGAAGAATCGCTTGATTTTTACGGTTACGACCCTGCTTGGCTGAACCGCCAGCTGAGTCACCCTCCACTATGTATAGTTCAGATTGAGCTGGATCTTTTTCTTGGCAATCCGCTAATTTACCCGGTAAACCAGCTAAATCCATAGCACCTTTACGACGGGTCATTTCACGTGCTTTACGGGCTGCTTCACGCGCGCGTGCTGCATCAATAATTTTGCCAACAACAATTTTAGCATCCATTGGGTTTTCTAATAAAAACTCAGTGAATTTTTCAGCCATGGCTTGCTCAACCGCAGACTTAACTTCACTAGATACTAGCTTGTCTTTTGTTTGCGATGAGAACTTAGGATCAGGCACTTTAACACTAACAACAGCCGTTAAGCCTTCACGTGCATCATCGCCCGTTGCGTTACTGGTTGTTTTAGCTTTTTTGTTAAAGCCTTCCTTTTCCATGTAGTTATTAAGCGTACGTGTTAGCGCAGATCTAAAACCAGCTAAGTGAGTACCACCATCACGTTGTGGAATGTTATTAGTGAAACAGTAAATGTTTTCTTGGAATGCATCATTCCATTGCATTGATACTTCTACACTAATACCATCTTCTTCACGTTCATGAGTAAAGTGGAACACCCCTTTGTGCACAGGTGTTTTATTACGGTTTAAGTATTCAACGAACGCTCTAATACCACCTTCGTATTTAAAGTGGTCACTTTTATTCTCTTCGCGCTCATCGTTTAAAATGATACTTACGCCCGAGTTCAAAAACGATAACTCGCGTAAACGCTTAGCTAAAATATCGTAATGGAAATCAAGGTTAGTAAACGTTTCGCCGCTAGGCCAAAAACGTAATTCAGTACCGGTTGTTTCAGAGTCACCAATTGTTGCTAGTGGTGCATCTGGCACACCCATAGTGTAAAACTGCTCATGAAGTTTACCTTCACGACGAATGGTTAGTTTTAACTTTTCTGATAATGCATTTACTACCGATACACCAACACCGTGTAAGCCACCTGATACTTTATAAGAGTTATCATCAAACTTACCACCGGCGTGTAATACCGTCATAATAACTTCAGCTGCAGATACACCTTCTTCTTCATGTATAGAAGTAGGAATACCACGGCCGTTATCTCTTACAGATACCGAACCGTCTAAGTGAATAGTGACAAATATATCATCACAGTGACCTGCTAAGGCCTCATCGATAGAGTTATCAACGACCTCAAACACCATGTGGTGTAAGCCCGTACCATCATCGGTGTCCCCTATATACATACCAGGACGCTTTCTTACTGCATCTAATCCTTTAAGTACTTTAATACTCGACGAATCATAATTCTCAGACATGGTTAATCCCACTTATCTTGTTATTAGGTTGCCATGTTTCACGTGGAACATTTTTAGTTCTCGTTTCATGGGTTCCACCACAGCAGAAATACTTTCAGATAAAATTGAAGAAATAAATATTTGAGAACTGCAATGAGTCAATAACTGACCCACTTTCTCTTTTGTATCTTCGCTTAGCTCTGAAGGTAAATCATCTATTAGCAATATAGATTGCTTATCTGTCTCTGACTCAATCAAACTATTTTGCGTTACTTTTAACGCATACAACAATAGCTTTAATTGCCCGCGTGAGAATACATTCTCAACACTGCTGCCAGCGACACTAAAACTAAAATCAGCCTTATGAGGGCCTTTACTAGTAAAGCCTTGACGAGCATCTCGCTCAAAGCTTTGCTCTAACGCATCAGAAAGAGATTCGCTCTCTTTCCAGCCTGCATTAAAGCTAATTTCTAGATCGCGTATTAGCGTTAATTCTGCACACATTTTATCAAAAAACTGCTGCTTAAACCTAGTTATATACGCGATTCTTAATTTATTTATTTGTTCAGCCAGTCTAACAAATTCTTTGTCCCAAAACTTGATTTGGTCAAAATAATTCTTAGGCTTAGATTTCAACAAGGCATTGCGCTGTTTTAGCACTTTATTAAACGATTGCCACAAGAAAAAAAACTCATGTTCCACGTGGAACAAACCTAAGTCTAAAAATTTTCTGCGCTCTTTAGGGCCACCAAAAAATAACGAATAGCTTTCTGGTGTAATAACTTGCACTGGCATAAGTTGAGCAAGTTCAGATACTTTTCGACTCGCCTTACCCTGTATTTTTAAATTAGTTTCACCCGCTTGGGTTTTACTAATCCCTATTGGGATAGATAAATCGTATAACGCTTTGCGGCCATGAATAACAAACTGATCTTGCTGGTGTGCAATAATACTTTTATGTTTAGAAGTTCGAAAAGATTTGCCGTGAGAAAGGTAATATATAGCCTCTAAAAGGCTGGTTTTTCCGCTGCCGTTTTCACCATAAATTATATTAACGCCGTTAACTGGTTCTAGCGTCAGTGCCTCAATATTACGAAAATATTTGAGGCTCAAATGACTTAAGCTCATTATGTATATATGATCTTATAAACGCATTGGCATAACAACGTACATAGCTTCTTCATCGCCGGCACCTTCTATAAGTGCGCTGCTATTTGAATCGGCAAGCGTAAATAATACATCTTCGGTTTTTAATGTATTTAGTACATCTAATACGTAAGACACATTAAAGCCTATTTCTAGGTCATCACCCTCGTACATTACTTCAACCACTTCTTCAGCTTGCTCTTGCTCTGGATTGTTGGCTGTAATTTTTAATAAACCGTTTGATAAATTTAAACGCACACCACGAAACTTTTCGTTCGATAAAATCGATACGCGTTGAAATGCATTACGTAACCATTCTCTGTTTGCTGTAATAACTTTGTCGCCACCGCGAGGTAAAACACGACGGTAATCAGGGAATCGACCATCAACTAATTTACTTGTAAAGGTAAATTCAATATCAATAATACGAATGTGGTTAGCACCAAACTGAATAGTGACCAGCTCTTGATCAGCAACCATTAGGCGCATAATTTCTTGCACGCCTTTACGCGGTATAATTAATTGGCGCTGTGTATTTAACGACTGACCTAGTTGTTTTTGAGCAATAGCTAAACGGTGCCCATCAGTGGCAACTGTCTTTATGTCGCTGTTATCAACTTCAAACGACATGCCGTTTAAGTAGTAACGCACGTCTTGGTTTGCCATTGAAAAGTGTGTGCTTTCAAGTAATTTACGCAACTCTAAACGCGTTAGTTGAAACTCAACCTCACCATCCCACTGCTCTAAATTAGGAAAGTCTTCAGCAGCTAAAGTGGTCAGTGAAAAACGACTTTTACCACTGGTTAAAAGTAGCTGATGGTCTTGCAAGCTTAAAGTAAGATCAGACCCATCCGGTAAACTTTTACAAATATCGAGTAATTTTTTAGCCGGTAATGTGAGTTTAGTATCGGCAACATCGTCACCCACAAATACACTCGCCACTAATTCAATTTCAAGGTCGGTCCCTGTCATTGAAAGCTGGCCATTTTCTACCACGAGTAATACGTTAGATAAAATAGGTAACGTATGCTTACGCTCTATGGCACCCGATACTTGCACCAATGGTTTTAAAAATTGTTCTCTTGATATTGTTATTTGCATAATAAAGTCAGCCCTAAGATGACAATGTTCTTATTAAATTTTGGTAATCTTCTTTAATCTCGTGGCTTTCGTCACGTAATGATTTAACTTTGCGACACGCGTGCAGTACTGTTGTATGGTCACGCCCACCAAAAGCATCCCCAATCTCAGGTAAGCTGTGATTAGTGAGTTCTTTAGATAATGCCATGGCAACTTGGCGCGGCCTTGCTATAGAGCGGCTGCGGCGCTTAGACAGTAAGTCAGACACACGTATTCTATAGTATTCTGCTACCGTACGTTGAATATTGTCTATGGTGACTAGTTTATCTTGCAGTGCGAGTAAATCACGCAGTGCTTCTTTTACAAAGTCGATAGAAATTGGGCGGCCGGTAAAGTTTGCATTAGCAATTACACGGTTTAAAGCCCCTTCAAGTTCACGTACGTTTGAACGTAATTTTTTAGCGATAAAAAATGCCACTTCATGCGGTAAATTAATTTTACTTTGCTGAGCTTTTTTCATCAAAATGGCAACGCGTGTTTCAAGCTCTGGCGGCTCAATCGCGATAGTTAATCCCCAACCAAAACGAGATTTAAGGCGATCTTCAACCCCTTCTATCTCTTTAGGATAACGGTCAGAGGTTAAAATAATTTGCTGGTTACCTTCTAATAATGCATTAAAGGTATGAAAGAATTCTTCTTGTGAACGTTCTTTATTAGCAAAAAATTGAATGTCATCAATCATGAGTGCATCAACACTGCGGTAATAACGCTTAAACTCTTCAATCGCATTATTTTGCAGTGCTTTAACCATGTCTTGCACAAAGCGTTCTGAATGCATGTAGACAATTTTAGCATCTGGCTTATTGGCCATAATACCGTTGCCTACCGCATGTAATAAATGCGTTTTACCTAAGCCCGTACCACCGTAAATAAAAACAGGGTTAAATGCAGAGCCAGGATTATCTGCTACCTGAGTGGCAGCCGCTTTTGCTAATTGGTTAGATTTACCCTCAACAAAACTGTCAAAGGTATAGTTTTCTTTAATGTTTGATTTATAACCCGATTTAGGAGCGGGCTCAACAACTGGCTTTTGTTCTCGTGGTTGTTGTTTTGCCGTTGCTTGCGTACTTGGTGCTGATTGTGTTTCAACTACCGGCGCAGCTTGTGCATTTAATAGCGGCTTGCTGCCTACATCAAAGCGTAATTCAGGGGCTTCTACACCACAAATTTCAACCAGTAACTCATTTATTCTATTTAGGTACTTTTCTCTTACCCAATCAAGTACAAAACGATTAGGCGCATAAATCGTCAAGGTATCTTCGGTACTTTCTGCTTGAAGTGGTCTGACCCACATACTAAATTGCTGCGAAGGCAATTCATCTTGCAATACATATAAACAACTTTGCCAAACCGACAGATACACAGTAAAACTCCCAGAGATATAATTTATTTTTATTCCCGCACATCAATAATGATTCAAAAATCACACCTGTATTGCGTTTAAATGGCTCAATAAGCAGCCCAAGACCGACTATTATGAATGCACTTTATCCACAAGTAAAAGATTGATTTTTATAAAATTGTTGATATCGATGTATAAATATAATAACAGACTGATTTAAATAGCTTTTTATTTTAAAGCCTGATTAGAGATCATAACAAAACTGGCAGCAGATCGCGACTATAATTTATGATCTAATTTACTTTTCCCATGCTTTTATTCACTTTTTATACAGGGGCTGTGGAAAACTTCTTATTTATGATGATCCTATCGGATCATGAAAGTTGATCACAAATAAACATGCTTTACGCGCTCTATTATGATTGACTTTTCGTCACTTCATCTATAATATCTCGCGCTCGCAATGGCACCTGTGCCAGGATCGCGACCTGCATAGGATGTTTTAACTTTAACCGATCGGATGAGATTGTTATGAAAAGAACTTTTCAACCTAGCGTTTTAAAACGCAAACGTACACACGGTTTCCGTGCTCGTATGGCAACTGTAAATGGCCGTAAAGTATTAGCTCGTCGCCGTGCTAAAGGCCGCAAAGTTCTTTCTGCTTAATTTATAAGTGGAAGACTTTAGCTTTGGCAGGGAGTTACGTCTGTTAACTCCCTCGCATTACTCTCGCATATTTAATGAACCCGCTCGGGCTGCAACTCCTTTCTTTACTTTATTAGCAAAACCAAGTGACCAGTCAAAACCTAGGTTAGGCCTTACTGTTGCTAAAAAACGTGTAAAAAAGGCATGTCAACGAAACCGTATTAAACGTCTTGCTCGCGAAAGTTTTCGTTTAAACCAACATACTCTCGATAATATAGATATTGTGTTGATGGTAAAAAGTGGCATTGATGAACAGTCCAATGAAGAATTAACCAAACAACTAACAAAGTTGTGGCGTAAAATTAATGAACGCTGCAAACCCGGTGCCCCTAAACCGCCACCATTTAAAAAACGCCCAAACAAATCAGCTAAATCGACTAAACAAACTCAATAGCAATAGAATTACAGGGTTAATTAAGGTATCTTTAGCTCACCTTTTAATCATGCGTTTAAAATCTTAAAGTAAGTCTTTAAATACATGGTATCTATTCACTAAACATAACGTAGGGGCATGTACAACATGAGGTTACTTAAACCACTTGCTGCGTTACCAACACGTTGTTTAGTTTTATTTATCCGCGGTTATCAAAAGTGGATTAGCCCGCTATTGGGTCCGCATTGTCGTTTTAATCCAACCTGTTCTAGCTACGCTATTCAAGCAATTAATTTGCATGGTGCAGTAAAAGGCAGTTGGCTCGCAGTTAAACGCATATTAAAATGCCATCCTTTACATTCAGGTGGAGACGACCCCGTTCCTGAAAAATTAACCCGTATTAACCACCAACACGAGAAATAAGAGCTGTTATGGAATCGCAACGCACGTTTTTATTCATCGGCCTAATGCTAGTGTCGTTTTTATTATTTCAAGAATGGAATAATGACTACAACACGCCAAAAGCCGATCCTAGTGCCACTACACAAACACTAAAAGCAAACTCACCGGAATCAGATGATTATGTTCCAGCTTCATCAGACTCTGGTTTACCTGCTTCAACTACTTTAGCTAAACGCTCAGTCATTGATATTACAACTGACGTGTTCAAAGTTAAAATTGACACCAAAGGCGGTGACATTGTTGAAACAGACTTAATTAATTATAAAGAAACCAAAGGCAGTGATGTTCCTTACATGCTACTTGGTGAGTTTGATGGTAAACAATACTTTTCACAAAGTGGTTTAATAGGTTTAAATGGCCCAGATGCATCTGCAAATGGTCGTCCTACTTACCAATCAGAGCAAACCTCTTACACCTTAATAGGTGATGAGCTTCGCGTTCCACTGCAATTTACCGACAGCAACGGTGTAAGCTTTACTAAGACTTATGTATTTAAAAAGGGTCAGTATGATGTTGGCTTAGAATATAAAGTTAACAACACCACCAGCGCGCCTGTACAAGTACAGCTTTACACACAAATAAAGCGTACCGTACAAGAAAAAGGCAGCATGGTTGATCAAAACTATTTAGGGGCTGCATACGGTACAGATGAGGAACCATACGAAAAGTATAGTTTTTCAGATATGGCCGATAAAAACCTAAACATTAATACCCAAGGTGGTTACGTTGCATTTATTCAGCATTACTTTGTAAGTGCTTGGGTACCAATGCAAGATCAAGCGAATACACTTTATAGTTTAATCACTAAAAGTAACGCAGCTATTATTGGTGTTAAAGACGAAGCGGTAAATGTTCAAGCTGGTAGTGAGCAAGTACTTACTGCAACTTATTACATGGGCCCTAAAGAGTCAGATAAACTTGAAGCGATTCACACTGACCTAGACTTAACCGTTGATTACGGTTGGTTATGGTTTATCTCTCAGCCGTTATTTGTACTATTAAAATGGTTACACAGCATTTTAGGTAACTGGGGTGTAGCAATTATAGCCATCACTATTATCGTTAAATCATTAATGTACCCACTTACTAAAGCACAATACACCTCAATGGCTAAAATGCGTGCATTACAGCCTAAGATGAAAGCGCTAAAAGAAAAGTATGGCGATGATCGTCAAAAATTCGGCCAAGCGACCATGGAAATGTACCGTAAAGAAAAAGTAAACCCTATGGGTGGCTGTTTCCCTATTTTACTGCAAATGCCAATCTTCTTAGCCTTGTTCTATGTATTCTTAGAGTCTACAGAACTTCGTCACGCTGAATTTGTACTTTGGCTAACTGACCTTTCTGCGAAAGACCCATACTACGTATTACCAATCTTATTTGGTGCGAGTATGTTTATAACGCAAAAACTACAACCTATGACGGTTACCGATCCAATGCAGCAAAAAATGATGACCTTTATGCCGGTTATCTTCTCTGTGTTCTTCTTATGGTTCCCATCTGGTTTAGTACTTTACTGGTTAGTGTCTAACCTTATTTCTATTGTCCAGATGTTGATCATCTACCGTGGCATGGAAAAGAAAGGAATTAAAGTAAGGGGCGATTAAACTCCCTACTTATATAAAGGCGACTTAGGTCGCCTTTTTTATTGCCTATTTTTTATAACAGCATTCGCGAGTGCCTATTTGATAGGTTACAATACCGCCATTACGTTATTTAAGTTGGCAAATAAACCGCATGATCAATCACGATACAATTGCAGCACAAGCCACTGCCCCAGGTCGAGGCGGTGTTGGTATTATTCGCGTTTCAGGAACCCTAGCCAAACAGGTTGCTGAAAAAATAATAGGCAAAGTCCCTAAAGTTCGTTATGCCGACTATGTGCCATTTAACACCCTTGCAGGTCAGCAACTTGACCAAGGTATTGCGATTTACTTTGCTGGCCCAAACTCATTTACCGGTGAAGATGTACTCGAACTTCAAGGCCATGGCGGCCCTGTTGTTCTTGATATGCTACTCAAAGAAATTAGTAAAATAGACGGTGTGCGTTTAGCTAAACCAGGGGAATTCTCTGAGCGTGCGTTTATGAACGATAAGCTTGATTTAACTCAAGCAGAAGCAATCGCCGACTTAATTAATGCAACTAGCGAGCAAGCCGCTAAAAGCGCTCTACAGTCACTTCAAGGGCAATTCTCTAAGCACATAGAAACCTTAGTTGAAAAAGTCATTCACTTACGTATGTATGTGGAAGCAGCTATTGATTTTCCTGACGAAGAAATCGATTTTTTATCAGACGGAAAAGTGGGCGGTGATTTAAATGCCATCATTGAGCAGCTTAATGCCGTAACCAATCAAGCCAAACAAGGCAGCATAATGCGCGAAGGTATGCGCGTCGTTATTGCTGGTCGCCCTAATGCCGGTAAATCAAGCTTACTTAATGCATTAGCAGGTCGAGAAGCGGCTATTGTAACTGAAATAGCCGGCACCACTCGTGACGTATTACGTGAGCATATACATATAGATGGTATGCCACTGCATATAATAGATACCGCAGGCCTACGAGAAAGCCCAGATAAGGTAGAGCAAATAGGCATTGAACGTGCTTGGGATGAAATAAACCAAGCCGATCGGGTGTTATTTATGCTTGATGGCACCGACACAGCCGATACTGATCCACATGCTATTTGGCCTGAATTTATGGCTAAGTTACCCCAAGGTATGGGCGTGACCGTGATCAGAAATAAAGCCGATTTATCGGGTGATACGGTTGGTATGGATCAAGAGCAACAATATCCGGTCATCAGTTTAAGTGCTAAAAATGCTGACGGCATAGAGCTTGTGCGTGAGCACTTAAAAGCCTGTATTGGTTTTGATGGTGCCACAGAGGGTGGCTTTATGGCGCGGCGTCGTCACTTAGATGCACTGGAACACGCAGCCTATCACTTAGATACGGGTAAAACACAATTAGAAATGCACGTGGCCGGTGAAATCCTCGCTGAAGAACTGCGTTTAACACAGCAGTATCTCAACGAAATAACTGGTGAATTTACTTCTGATGATTTGCTTGGCAAAATTTTCAGCTCGTTCTGTATCGGTAAATAGTCGAACTAATAATTTAATCATTAAGGGCACCTAGGTGCCCTTTTTAAGGCCTACTATTTTTAATATCGACTCGCCAAACTGTATTTTAATAACCCATTTTAAAAACCAAACAGACTAAAAACACAGCTTAAACTGCACCTATATTAGCCTCAACTCGCCTTTAAAAATGTATTTAAGCCATAGTAGGCTAAGCCAATAATCACAGCAAATAACAGATAAACTACCTAGATTAATAGTAAAAAATTAAGCTTCTTTCCTCTAAAAGAGCACCTATAACATTGGTTTTCCATGTTTGAACATGGGTAATTATCAAACCATAAAAATAAAACGTACCTAAAAAGTAAATTTGATCGCCCACTCCACCAGCAAAATATAATTAATTTCTTAATTAAAATTGATGTAATTTATTTTTTAGCAGATCAGTTATCCACAATTGCGGGTTTTATTGTCTTAAAAATGAGTTAAAAGCGATAAAAAGAAATAATACGTTGTGTTTAATAGGCTAAATAGCGATTTTTAGAAAATAAAAATGGATTTTTAGGCCGATCTGAGAAAATAGATCATTTTTTAAAATTATTTTCGATCCCAATTTTAAGTTATCAACATGCTTTGTATCCACACTAAGATCAACACACGTTTATTTATAAATTTGTACTAGCTGCTAGCTAACACTCAATATAAAATCAATAACTTAGCAAACTATTTGTAACATTACTTCTTAGTTAAGCAGAGCTTTCCCCAACCTTATCAACAACTTGATCAGAAGATTACATTTAAAGATGTTTTGTTAAACCATTAATAATCAACAACTTAAAACCATAATTCACGCGGAGGCTTAAATTACCACAAAAATAGTTATACAAAATAACACTCTTAACTTTACTGTTATACTCACTCGGCTATCATAGGCAGCAATTAAAACTAATAGTGATCAGCAATATTCATGAGTTCAGTAAATATTATCGTTGGTAGTCAAATGGGATCCGCCGAGTACGTTGCAGAGCAGCTAAGCGATGCGCTTAACAACCAAGGGATTAATAGCCAACTACATGATCAACCTGAA
>NZ_BADW01000137.1:0-399 GCF_000241165.1 Pseudoalteromonas sp. BSi20439 | reverse complement strand
TAGGGGCTGTTGATCTTTGTAGTACATATATCAATCAGCCCACATTGGTAGCCACATCATAGTAAATGCTAAAGCGAGCATTGAATGATAATTTCGTTCAAGCTTTTCATACCGCGTGGCTATCCCTCTATATTGCTTAATACGGCCAAATGCATTCTCAACCAAGTGCCGATATTTATACATGCACCAGTCAATATCTTCATTGCCTACTAAACTGTTGCCCTTACGTGGAATAACGGGTGTAGCGTTATTATCACGAACAAACGCTCTCAGTTTTTCACTGTCGTAGCCTTTATCTGCGACAACCATATTACTTGTTGGGCAATTAGCTACGAGTGACTCTGCATGGACGATATCATGCGTATTTCCACAGGATAATTCATAATAAACAGGCAACCC
>NZ_BADW01000138.1:0-511 GCF_000241165.1 Pseudoalteromonas sp. BSi20439 | reverse complement strand
TGGGAGGACGTTTACCACGGAGTGATTCATGACTGGGGTGAAGTCGTAACAAGGTAGCCCTAGGGGAACCTGGGGCTGGATCACCTCCTTATACGATTTAGAACTTATTTGTTCGTAGTGTCCACACAGATGATTGTTAGTTAGTTTTACCCTCTGGGTTAACTAATTAATATGCTCTTTAAAAATTTGGAAAAGCTGATAATAAAATTCGTATGAATGACATTTGTTATTTGTACAGAGTTTTCAAAAGTAAAAAAGAATGATAGCAGTATCATTCAGTGCCATTTAATGAACGTTTACGTTTGTTGATTGGTATCTACTTTAGTATTCAATATTAACTTCTGGCGAAGTTAAACTGTCACTAACGTATGACTAAACTTTACTGTTTAGTATTGCGACGTGGATTTGATACTTAGGCAACGCCGCTGATATTTTTGTCGCTGGGCGCATAACGTGTTATGTAACCAAGCAAAAATAGAAAGTAAGGCAGCATAAGTAACAAAGACCAAGC
>NZ_BADW01000139.1:0-482 GCF_000241165.1 Pseudoalteromonas sp. BSi20439 | reverse complement strand
AGGGCGTGTTGATCTTTGTGGTATGAAAAACAAACAGCATGAAGATAAGGTATAATTGAATTCGCCAGAAAACTTTACACCGAACCTACATGCCAAGATTAATGCTAACAGACGGGACATGGAATGTCTTATCAAAAGTAATGTACTTAAGTGGTCGAATTTATAATAAGCCCGACCATAGAAAAACGCTCGAAGGCATACTGTATAAGATGCGCACAGGTATTCCATGGCGAGATTTACCTTCTGATTTTGGCCGTTGGAGTGCTATCTACAGACGGTTTAATTTATGGTCCAAAAAAGGGATTTTGAATGAACTGTTTCGCGCATTATCTCGTGATGCGGACATGGATTGGGTCTTCATTGATGGCAGTATTGTCAGGGCTCATCAACATAGTTGCGGTGCAAGAACTGCTGACAATGAATCAATTGGAAAGAGCCGAGGTGGAAATTCTACGAAAATTCATCTTGCAGTCGATAGCGGA
>NZ_BADW01000140.1:0-29650 GCF_000241165.1 Pseudoalteromonas sp. BSi20439 | reverse complement strand
AACAGACGAGTTCTAACTTCATTGATTGTAATTTCAGGTTTGTGCTTTAAATAAGCACGATGCATAAAGTTAACTTCATCACTACTGTATTGTGTAAATGAGGCCATTACTAGGGAGTGGTAAAAAGCCCCTAGTAATGTAATCACTAAAATAGCCATTTTTTTCATTAGCGAGCAACCATGGCGTGGTTTAATAAGTGCACCACCGTTGCTATTGCATGGGGCACTACTTGCTTAGCTATATTAAGGCGATCAAAATGATCTTCTGAGTTGAGTACAATCCCACCTTGTGCATAAGAAAATGAACCGCCTTGAGTTAATAATGGGCGAACATCTTGGCTATTTTAATCTAAAGGCGAGAACGTTTGCATTGCTTGAGTAACGAGTGATAAATCGTTGAGCTGCTCTTGATCATAGTAATCGTTTACCCAACTTTCCCAGCTAGAGTGGTTAAGGTCTGATGTGGTCCATGTGTGGTGAGGTTGTAATAAATCAGTAGTATGGAACACAAACCCTAATACTTGCGGATTGCCGCTTTGTAAGTAACTTTGATACCAATATTGGCCTAAATTATCGATAGGTTGAAATGGTATTTCTTCAAAGTCATCGTACATAGAATAGGTTGAGTTGCTATCGATTCTGTAGTGAGATTCTGTTACACAATAACTGTTATATTTTGAAGAGTCGGCATTGAACCAACCTGTTCCCCCCCTTTACCATCATCAAAGTAGTCACCTTTAAGCCAAGCAGATGCAAGATTATCAATAGTGCCCCAAACGGTGAGCTTCTCATAATTATAACCACCAAAATCGTTTCCATGTTGGTCTGCACCTTGGGTATGATTTTGAAAATGCCAATAGCTTGTATATTTAACTATACTTTGCGCTGCTCCTCATACTGGCGCTTGAACACATGAACCTGTAATAGCACCACAGAAAAAGGTGTCTTCAAAGTCATCTACGTCATAAGCAGCTTGTCCCAGCAGCTCGGCTGATTCAGAGATTGTCAGATTGTTTTGTGCAGCGTACTGACGTAGGGCAGCATATTCGGTGCTGGCTGGGTGTTGCTGCATATAATTTACGGCATCTAGAACAATACGTTTGTGAGTTTCTTGACTAAAAGCTTGAGCTTGGCTTGTACCGAGCAATAAAAGTGTCGCTGCCATTAATTGTTTTTTCATTTTATTCTCATCATAGTCTGGAGTAAGAGGTGCTATTAAAAAATAAGCTCATTACACTGACATGACAAATAAATTAAACATTTAATTAACGATATTACCTATTTTGGTACTTTAATATTAACTATCAAGAATGCTGCCGTCAATTGACGGCATTTATATTTAAAGCTTTTCAATATTATTTAAATAGTTGTTAGCTTGCTCTAAGGTTTCTTGGCGCAATGATTCATCTTGTTTATCCCAATTACGATAAACCATGCCTATTCGTGGGTTTTTCTCAAGTCGCTCTCGGTGTTTGTGCATAAACTGCCAGTAAAGGCTGTTTAGCGGACATGCATCTTTACCCACTTTTTCTTTCACTTTGTATTGGCAGCTTTTGCAGTAGTCACTCATTTTATTTATATAGTTGCCGCTGGCCGCATAAGGTTTAGTGGCAATGATGCCATCGTCAGCAAATTGGCTCATCCCTCGGGCGTTAGGCATTTCTACCCATTCAATTGCATCGATATAAACACCTAAATACCATTCATCCACTTCATCAGGATGAATGGCGGTTAATAAACAAAAATTGCCTATTACCATTAAGCGCTGAATATGATGGGCATACGCGCTGTCTAAGCTTTGTGTTAATGAGTGGCTTAAGCAATTCATTTTTGTTTTACCATTCCAAAAATAACTCGGCAGTACACGAGTTGCATTAAGCTGGTTTTTGTTCGCGTAATCGGGCATGTTTTTCCAATACACGCCACGCACATATTCGCGCCAACCCAGTACTTGGCGAATAAAGCCTTCAACCTGAGAAATAGATATTTCATCTTGACGTTGTTGGTACTCTTTAACCACGCGGTCGATAACATAGCGAGGGGGTAAAATTTTGGCATTTAACGCAAACGATAATCGGCTGTGATAAAAGGTATCTTTATCAGGGCATTGATCTGTCATCGCATCTTGAAATTGACCAAAGCGAGGCAGTAAATGTGCACAAAAATGATCAAGCGCACTTATTGCTTGCTTACGGGTTGTTGGCCAGCTTAATTGTGTGTCTATCTGTCCAAAGTAGTTTATTTTATGTTTATCTAAACGCTCAATAATGGCGCTAACATCATTTTTAAATAATTTGGGTTTGGGGATATCGGCTAAATCACTTTTTGAAAACTTATTACGGTTATTGGCATCAAAGTTCCATTGCCCACCGGCAGGTTTGTCATCGTCCATTAAAATATCAAACTGCTTACGCATTGCCCGATAAAAATGCTCCATGGTGACGTGTTTATCTTTTTTAAAGCGTTTATCTATGTCGTTAAATGCTAATAAAAAATGCTCGCTGTCACAGGCATTCACCGTTAACTCGCTATTAGTCGCGAATTCGTGAAGCTGTGTTTTTAAACGGTACTCATCTGGGTATTGATATTCAATAGAGGTACATTCATGCTGCTTGGCTAAACGCGTTAAAAGAGCGGGTAAGTCATTATCGTCTTTGGTGTCATCTAGCGTGAGATGTAATACATTGAAGCCAGCATCTTCTAGCGCATTAGCGAAGTTTTCCATGCCTTTAAAAAAGGCTGATATTTTTTGCACATGGTGTTTAACATACTGTGCTTCTTGCATAAGCTCAGCAATTACAAATACGGTGTCGTCTGATTTGTCTTTAAACCACGAATGAGCAGGGTTGAGCTGATCACCTAAAATCAATTTTAGAGTGTTGTATTTTTTCATAATTAGCCAAAATTTATTTTTATACGCTGTATTTAAAAAAGCGATCGATTTCTACATGTCGTTTTAATCATAGAGCAAAGCAATAAACAGCATTGCTTTTTTTATCAACTTATTAGTTATTATGGTTGCTAATTTAGTGGCACATCCTTATAATAGCGGCCATTGTTTAGTAGGTTATAAAATTTACTAACAGCGATATTAAGTTATTAACTTTTTATCTATTGGCGCGGGATGGAGCAGTCTGGTAGCTCGTCGGGCTCATAACCCGAAGGTCGTTGGTTCAAATCCGGCTCCCGCAACCAATCTTAATAGTAGGTTTAAACTTACTACTTTATATCGCGCATTCTAAGTAATGCGCGTTTTGCGTTTAAGCTAATGAAGTTTAATTTGGTCAGGGTACTGACTCGCAACCAAGCTTGGCCCTAGGCCACACAGTTTTTGCGTTTTTTGGTGTGACGCCCCGCTTGGTTCGGGGCGTTGTTGTATCTGCACCGTTTGATTTAATGTTTATCGATTAAATCAAAATTTAAACTCAGTATTTTAGGGCTATAAGCCCTTTTTTTGTTTGTATGGAGGATTTTCGTGACAAAACTTGAACAAGATTTAGTAACCATGTTAACGCCTGCGGTAGAAATGCTAGGCTTTGAATTACATGGTCTTGAGTTTGTACAAGCGGGTCGCCATTCTACCTTAAGAGTATACATTGCTCATGAGGATGGAATTTCAGTTGACAACTGCGCAGATGCAAGTCGTCAAATTAGTGCGATTTTAGACGTCGAAGACCCGATTACAAACGAATATGATTTGGAAGTGTCGTCTCCTGGTGTTGATCGTCCATTATTCAAACAAGATCACTACGAGCAGGCGCAAGGAGAGGAAGTACGCGTGCGTACTAAGCTTCCACAAGACGGTCGCCGTAATTTTAAAGGCGACTTAATAGCAGTTAGCAGCGATATGATCACACTATCTAGCGATGGTGCAGAGCATTTAATCATGCTTAGTAACATTGAACGTGCGAACATAATCGCAAAGTTTTAATTCGAGTGCGAAGGAATAGGGCAAGCGAGGCATTACCCATGGCAAAAGAGATATTATTGGTTGCTGAAGCCGTTTCCAATGAGAAAGCGGTTCCAAAAGAAAAGATTTTTGAAGCTCTAGAGTTCGCATTAGCGACAGCGACAAAGAAAAAGCATGATGGTGAAATTGATGTACGTGTTGCAATTGACCGTAAAACTGGCGATTACGATACATTCCGCCGCTGGCAAATTGCTGCTGTATTAGAAGATGGTTCTTTAGAGAATCCATACAGCGAAATCACGTTAGAAGCTGCTCAAGTTGAAGAACCAGACTTGAAAATGGGCGACTACGTAGAAGAGCAGATTGAATCAATTAAATTTGACCGCATAACAACACAAATGGCTAAGCAAGTAATCGTACAAAAAGTACGTGAAGCAGAGCGTGCCTTAGTGGTTGAAGCGTACAAAGACCAGCAAGGCGAGCTAGTAACAGGTGTTGTTAAAAAAGCAACGCGTGATGCAATCGTTCTTGATTTAGGTAACAACGCAGAAGCGGTTATTTACCGTGACGACATGCTGCCACGTGAAAACTTCCGTCCAGGCGATCGTATTCGTGGTCTTCTATATGAAGTTAAACCAGAAGCACGTGGTGCACAGTTATTTGTAACCCGTTCTAAACCAGAAATGCTGATGGAATTATTCCGCATTGAGGTGCCAGAAATTGGCGAAGAAATGATTGAATTACGTGCTGCAGCTCGCGATCCAGGTTCACGCGCTAAAATCGCAGTTAAGTCTAATGATAAGCGTATAGACCCTGTAGGTGCGTGTGTTGGTATGCGTGGCGCACGTGTTCAAGCTGTATCGTCAGAACTTGGCGGCGAGCGTGTTGATATCGTACTTTACGATGACAACCCAGCGCAGTTTGTTATTAACGCAATGGCACCAGCAGAAGTGGCTTCAATCGTAATGGATGAAGACACTCACTCAATGGATATTGCTGTTGAAGCTGATAACTTAGCACAAGCTATTGGTCGTAATGGTCAAAACGTACGTTTAGCAAGCCAGTTAACTGGCTGGGAATTAAACGTAATGACTGTTGATGAAATGCGCGCTAAGAACGAAGCTGAGTCAGATAAGTTAATTAACTTATTTACTGAAAACTTAGATATTGATGACGAGTTTGCGTCATTACTTATCAACGAAGGTTTCTCAACACTAGAAGAAGTTGCGTATGTACCTGCTTCTGAGTATTTAGAAATCGACGGCTTAGATGAAGAAACAGTGGACGTATTACGTTCACGTGCAAAAGATGCATTAACAACGAAAGCCCTTAAAACGGAAGAAAGCTTAGAAGGCGCTGAGCCTGCGGAAGACTTACTTGCGCTTGAAGGCTTAGAGCGTCATTTAGCATTTGTTATGGCAAGTAAGGGTGTAGTAACACTTGAAGACTTAGCTGAGCAAGGCATTGATGAGCTTGTAGATATTACAGAGCTATCTTCAGAGAAAGCGGGCGAGCTAATTATGGCTGCACGTAATATTTGTTGGTTTGCAGACGAGTAATTTATTAACGGAGGTATTAGAGACTATGGCAGAAGTAAATGTTGAAAAACTAGCCGGTGATATAGGTACAACTGTTGATAAATTACTACAGCAGTTTTCACAAGCCGGTATTACCAAACAAGCAGGCGAGAATGTAACAGAAGCTGAAAAAGCAACGTTACTTGATCACCTAAGCAAGCAACATGGCGGTACTGGATCTGAAGGTCCAGCACGCATGACATTGCAACGTAAGAGCAAAAGCACATTAAGTGTGACTGGCTCTACGGGTAAAGCAAAGGCAGTGCAAGTTGAAGTTCGCAAAACACGCACTTACGTGAAAAAGAGTGCTGTTGAGCAAGAACAAGAACAGCAACGTCTAGCCGCTGAAGAAAAAGCGCGTCTTGAAGAGCAGCAAAAAGCTGCACAAGAAGCCGCAGAATTGAAAGCGAAACAAGAGGCAGAACGTAAAGCGAAAGAAGACGCTGATCGTAAAGCCAAAGAAGAAGCTAAACGCAAAGCAGATGCAGAGCGTAAAGCGAAACAACAGCAGATGACCCCTGAGCAAAGTGCTAAGTCTGAGAAAGATCGCATCGAAGCTGAGCGTCTGCAAAAAGAAGCAGAAGAGGCCGCATTGAAGAAAGCTGAAGAAGAAGCGAAACGTCAAGCAGAAGAGGCAAGAAAGCTAGCTGAAGAGAATTCAGCACGCTGGAAGAAAGAAGAAGAAGAACGTAAGAAACGCGAAGAAACCGCGGATCACCACCTTACGACTTCAACTTACGCACGTGAAGCAGAAGATGTAGCTGATGCTCGCGAAGAGCAAGGCTCACGCCGTGCGAAGAAAAAGAAAAAAGCGCCAGCAAAAGATAAATTTGCAGCGTCTAAAGGTAAAAAAGGTAAGCTAAAAGCGCCAGCGTCATTACAGCACGGTTTCCAAAAACCAACGGCTGATGTTAAAAACGAAGTGCGTATTAGTGAAACAATTACAGTTGCTGAGCTTGCATCACGCATGGCTGTTAAAGGCGCTGAAGTTGTAAAAACAATGATGAAAATGGGTGACATGGTTACGATTAACCAAGTTATTGACCAAGAAACTGCACAACTTGTAGCAGAAGAAATGGGCCATAAAGTTATCATCGTTAAAGAAAACGAATTAGAGCAAACAGTACTAAATGACCGTCATGAAGATGGTAAATCTGAGCCACGTGCGCCAGTAGTAACTGTAATGGGTCACGTTGACCACGGTAAAACATCAACGCTTGATTACATTCGTTCAGCTAAAGTTGCTTCAGGCGAAGCCGGTGGTATTACACAGCACATTGGTGCATACCACGTTGAAACTAACGGCAACATGATCACTTTCCTAGATACTCCGGGTCACGCCGCATTTACATCTATGCGTGCTCGTGGTGCAAAAGCGACTGATATCGTAATCCTAGTAGTTGCAGCCGATGATGGTGTAATGCCACAAACTAAAGAAGCGGTACAGCATGCTCGCGCAGCTGGCGTTCCTTTAATCATTGCTGTTAACAAAATGGATAAAGAAGGCGCAGATCCAGACCGCGTTAAAAACGAGCTAGCTCAGCTAGACGTTATCCCAGAAGATTGGGGCGGTGATACGCAATACGTTCACATCTCAGCTAAAACAGGTCTTGGTATTGATGACCTTTTAGAAGCAGTATTAATGCAATCTGAGCTGTTAGAACTAAATGCACCAACCGAAGGTATGGCTGCAGGTGTTGTTATTGAATCACGTCTTGATAAAGGCCGTGGTCCAGTAGCGTCTATCCTTGTTCAATCAGGTACGCTTAACCAAGGTGACATTGTATTATGTGGTCTTGAGTATGGCCGTGTTCGTGCAATGCGCGATGAAAACGGTAAAGACATTAAATCTGCGGGTCCTTCTATTCCTGTTGAGATTTTAGGTCTTTCTGGTATTCCAGCTGCAGGTGATGAAGCGACAGTAGTTAAAGACGAGCGTAAAGCACGTGAAGTTGCACTTTACCGTCAAGGTAAATTCCGCGATGTTAAATTAGCGCGTCAGCAAAAAGCGAAGCTTGAAAACATGTTTACTAACATGACTGAAGGCGACGTGTCTGAAGTTAACGTGGTACTTAAAGCAGACGTTCAAGGTTCAATTGAAGCAATTTCAGACTCACTAACTAAACTTTCTACTGATGAAGTAAAAGTGAAGATTGTTGGTTCTGGTGTTGGTGGTATCACTGAAACAGATGCAACTCTTGCTGCAGCGTCTAACGCAATCGTAGTTGGCTTTAACGTTCGTGCCGATGCATCAGCGCGTAAAGTGATTGACTCTGAAAACTTAGACCTTCGTTACTACAGCGTAATTTACGCACTTATCGAAGAAGTTAAGCAAGCCATGTCTGGTATGCTTGCTCCTGAGTTTAAACAAGAGATCATTGGTCTTGCTGAAGTGCGTGATGTATTTAAGTCTCCAAAAATTGGCGCAATTGCTGGTTGTATGGTTACTGAAGGTACTATCAAGCGTAGCGCACCAATTCGTGTACTTCGTGATAACGTGGTTATTTACGAAGGCGAGCTTGAGTCATTACGTCGCTTTAAAGATGACGTACAAGACGTTCGTAACGGCATGGAATGTGGTATCGGCGTTAAGAACTACAATGACGTTCGCGTTGGTGACCAAATCGAAGTATTTGAAACAGTTGAAGTACAACGTACTCTTTAATTGTTGTTAGGTGTTGTTGGACATTCAAGGTTGTACCTCGATAGCCCAACATAACCTATGCTAAGATTTTAAATGGGGGCTCAGCCCCCATTTGTGTATCCATTATTTAGTTAACTTGTTATTGTTTTTCAATAAGTTATAATTTTAGGAAAGTGAAATGAGAGAATTTTCTCGCACTGATCGTGTTGCTCAGCAAATTCAAAAAGAAATTGCTGTGATTCTACAACGCGAAATTAAAGATCCGCGCTTAGGCATGGTGACAGTGTCTGCGGTAGAAGTATCGCGCGATTTATCTTATGCCAAAGTTTTTATCACCGTGTTTAACACTGAAGACGAAAATGCAGCAAAACAGAGTGCAAAAGTACTGAACGAAGCAACGGGCTATATCCGTTCGTTACTAGGTAAACGTATTCGCGCACGTATTATGCCAGAGCTTAAATTTGTGGTTGATAACTCATTAATGGAAGGGATGCGCATCTCTAACTTAGTGGACTCTATCATTCGTGAAGATAATGCTAAGCATGTTGATGATGAAACAGATAGCGAAGAAGGCACTAAAGACTAATGGCAAGACGCAGTAAAGGCCGTCCAGTTGATGGTATTTTGTTGTTAAACAAACCAGAAGGCATTTCATCAAACAAGGCATTACAGCAGGCTAAAGGTATTTATTTTGCGCAAAAAGCGGGGCACACAGGTGCGCTTGATCCGCTTGCGACCGGCATGCTGCCAATTTGTTTTGGTGAAGCGACTAAGTTTACCCAGTTTTTACTCGATACAGATAAAACCTATGTTGTTCGAGCTAAGCTAGGTGAACGTACTACCACATCAGACTCTGATGGCGAAGTGGTCGAAACTCGCGATGTGAATGTTACTTCCCAATTACTAAGCGAAGAGATTGCTAAGTTTGTAGGTGAGTCAGACCAATATCCATCAATGTATTCAGCGCTTAAATATGAAGGTAAACCTTTATATAAATATGCGCGTGAAGGCATAGAAGTTCCTCGCAAATGTCGAAAAATTAACGTATTTAGCTTAACGCTTGATGAGTTTGATGAGCAAGCTAACGAAATACAAATGACCGCACATGTATCTAAAGGTACGTATATTCGTACTATCGTTGATGATTTAGGTGAAAACTTAGGCTGCGGCGCGCATGTGATTATGCTGCATCGCAGTGCTGTAGGGCATTACCCTGCAGATAAAATGGTCACACTTGAGCAGTTAGAAACGTTATTAAATCAAGCGAAAGAACAAGACGTTGCGCCTTCCACTTACCTTGACGAACTATTATTGCCAATGGATACCGCGTTAGTTGATTTACCCGTTGTGGAAATTACTAAAGAGCAGGGAATGGCATTTAGCCATGGTCAAGCTGTGGTGTTGGGTAAAGCCCTGCCTGAAGGTGCAATAAAGGTACTGGCTGACGGAATATTTATTGGTACGGGCGAACGTAATCCTGATGGCCATTTAAAATCAAAGCGCGGCTTGTCTAATCAACAACCAGAGTAAAGTTTAACTTGTAGTTATGCTGATAATTGGTAGAATACGCCCGCTTAATCGTTTTGGCTGAATTAGTGATCGGCTAAAGCACCTATTAAATTTAACTTTTGGAGTTATTATGTCACTAAGCAATCAAGAAAAAATCGATATCATTGCTAAATTCGCACGCGCTGAAGGCGACACTGGTTCACCTGAAGTACAAGTAGCATTACTTACTTTTGATATCAACAAGCTTCAAGGTCACTTTGCTGATCACAAGCATGACTTCCACTCACGTCGTGGTCTGCTTCGTAAAGTAAGCACTCGCCGTAAACTGCTTGATTACCTTAAAGGTAAAGATATCTCGCGTTACACTGCGTTAATCAAAGAGCTTGGCCTACGTCGCTAAGAACTTGATTATCAAAAGGGGAGCTTTTTAGCTCCTTTTTTTGTGTCTAAATTTCCCCATACCCACATCGATTAATCCCCTTGAAATATCAGCTAAAAGCCACATTGTAAGTAACAGCAAAGTACACAATTTAGCAACGCGTTTATCTCTGGACTAAGCTCGCAATTTTACCTGACTTTGTTATATACTATGGCGCGTAGATAAAAAGGTTTATTTACGGTTATTTACATCATTGCCAATTGTAGTACTTAATTGATTTCCAACTGAATACAATTATGTACTGTAATTGGTACTTTGATGAAAACTTAATTAATACTAAAAATACATTTAAGGAATATTTTAAGTGCAAGCAATTATAAAAGAATTTCAACTAGGTCAACACACAGTGACGCTAGAAACAGGTGCTATCGCTCGTCAAGCAGACGGCGCAGTACTAGCAAGCATTGGCGACACGTCAGTACTCGTAACGGTTGTTGGTAAGCGTGAAGCTCAACCAGGCCAAGACTTTTTCCCACTAACAGTTAACTACCAAGAGCGTATGTACGCTGCTGGTCGTATCCCAGGTGGTTTCCTTAAGCGTGAAGGTCGTCCTAACGATGGCGAAACGCTAATTGCACGTCTTATTGACCGTCCAATTCGTCCACTTTTTCCAAATGGTTTCGTAAACGAAGTACAAGTTATCGCGACTGTTGTTTCTGTAAACCCTGAAATCCAACCTGATATGGTTGCGATGATTGGTACATCAGCAGCACTTGCTATCTCTGGTATCCCGTTCAGCGGTCCAATTGGTGCATCACGTGTTGGTTACATCAACGGTGAATACGTACTTAACCCAACACTAAAAGAGCTTGAAGAAAGTCAACTTGACTTAGTTGTTGCTGGCACTGATAACGCAGTACTTATGGTTGAATCAGAAGCAGACGTACTTGCTGAAGACGTAATGCTAGGCGCGGTTGTATACGGCCATGAGCAATCACAGTCTATCATCAATGCAATTAACGAATTTAAAGCAGAAGCAGGCAAGCCTACTTGGGATTGGACTGCACCTGAGAAAAACGTTGCATTAGAAGAGAAAGTAGCCACTCTTGCTGCTGATAAAGTAGGCGAAGCTTACCGTATTACTGATAAAGTAGCGCGTAAAGAAGCATTAACTGCTGCAAAAGATGCGGTTGTTGAAGCACTAACAAGCGAACTTGCTGAAGGCGAAACGCTTGATAAGCAAGAAGTAGGTAAAGTATTCGGTTCACTTGAGAAGAAAATCGTTCGTGGCCGTATCGCTGCTGGCGAAAAACGTATCGATGGTCGTGAACCAGATATGATCCGTGCTCTAGATGTAATGACGGGCGTACTTCCACGTACTCACGGCTCTGCAATCTTCACACGTGGTGAAACGCAAGCATTAGTAACAGCAACACTTGGTACAGAACGTGATTCACAGTTAATCGACGATTTAACTGGCACGCACAAAAACCACTTTATGCTTAACTACAATTTCCCTCCATTCTGTGTAGGTGAAACGGGTTTTGTTGGTTCTCCTAAGCGTCGTGAAATCGGTCACGGTAACCTAGCTAAGCGTGGTATCCAAGCAGTAATGCCAACATTGACTGAATTCCCATATTCAATCCGTGTTGTATCTGAAATTACTGAATCAAATGGTTCATCTTCAATGGCATCAGTTTGTGGTACGTCTCTAGCGCTTATGAACGCGGGTGTTCCAATTAAAGCCTCTGTTGCGGGTATCGCGATGGGCTTAGTTAAAGAAGAAGAAAACTTTGTTGTTCTTTCAGACATCTTAGGTGATGAAGATCACTTAGGTGACATGGACTTTAAAGTAGCGGGTACAACTAACGGTATCACTGCTCTACAAATGGATATCAAAATTGAAGGTATCACACAAGAAATCATGCAAATCGCGCTTAAACAAGCGAAAGCTGCACGTTTACACATCCTAGGTGTGATGGACGAAGCGATTTCTGCACCTTCTGAAGAACTGTCTATGTTTGCTCCGCGTATTTACACGATGCAAATCCCACAGAAGAAAATCGCTGAAGTTATCGGTAAAGGTGGCGCGACTATCCGTCAGCTTACTGAAGAAACTGGCACTACGATTGAAATCGGTGATGATGGCACAATCAAGATTGCTGCCACAGACGGTGAAAGTGCAGCAAATGCAATTAGCCGTATTGAGCAATTAACTGCTGAGCTTGAAGTAGGTACTATCTACGAAGGTAAAGTGGTACGTATCGTTGATTTCGGTGCGTTTGTAAACATTCTTCCTGGTAAAGATGGCCTAGTGCATATCTCACAAATCAGCACTGAGCGTGTTAACAACGTTGCTGATCACCTTAGTGAAGGTCAAGAAGTTAAAGTTAAAGTACTAGAAGTAGACCGTCAAGGCCGTGTACGTCTAAGTATTAAAGAAGCAATGGAATCAGCAGCACCTGCAGCTGACGAGTCTAAAGACGCGTAATTGCTAATCTTTCATCCAGATAATTATTGGATAGTATAAAAAGGGGCTGTTTAGCCCCTTTTTTTATGCTTTAATGTTAGCAATTAATTGTGTTCATCATACTTATACCAACCTGCTTGGATATGGGACTTATTTTAACGATAAGAAAATTGCTCTATAACTAGGCAAAATTTTTGATATCTAGTTGTTCTAAATAAAAGAATTTTAACAACGTTATAGGGGTATTTAATTCGTTAAATTGTTCAAATATTTATGCCGGTTGATATTAATAACACATAACTGGAATGAACCTTACAAGACAGCTTATGTCTTATCTATTTGCTACTTACCTCGGTATTAAGGATTTTAATGAGACTTAAACATTTAGCCTTGGCATCTTTTGCTATTTTGTCTTTAAGCGCTTGTCAGGCTACTACTAAACCCGCTGCTATTATTAACGTGCCATTTACTGCACCGCTTGCATCAGATTTTAGAAATGAAATTGCCATTGCACGTTTTTCAGAACTATTAAACAGAGCTGATTTGAGTACAGAGCAACAAGCAAAGCTCTATTATGACCGTGGAGTACTATTTGATAGCTTAGGTATGACGACTTTATCGCGAATTGATTTTAACCGAGCGGTTAAGCTCAAGCCCGATTTGGCTGAAGTGTATAACTTTTTAGGTATTCAGCATACTTTGATGCAGCAATACGAAAAAGCATACGAGTACTTTGACTCAGCCATTGAGCTAGACCAAGAGCATGAATATGCGTATTTAAATCGTGGTATTGCCTTGTACTATGGTGATAGAGCGACGCTTGCAAAAGATGACTTTAAAACATTCTTGGAGCGCTCTCCTAACGACCCTTATCGTGTGTTGTGGCTTTATTTAGCGCAGGCCGCACAAGATAAAACTGCGGCACTTGCTGCGTTAAAAGCCAATTCAGCAGCTCTTGATGAAAATGAATGGGCGTATCAGCTTATTGCTTTGTATGTGGGTGATATGAGTGAACAAGCCTTTTTTTCAGGCATAGCCGATGGTGTAAGTTCACAACAAGAATATGCTCAACGTTTATGTGAAGCTTATTTTTACTTAGCTAAACAGCACCAAGCCGCAGGTGACCTTTCAATTGCAACAGATTACTTTAAGTTGGCGCTGGCAACGAACGTTCATGAATTTATAGAATATAAATATGCACGTTTAGAGCTTGAGTTGATGGCTAGTGAAAGCGCGGGCTAACTTTTTTAAATTAAGTATTTTATTACTGTGCGCTAGCTTAATTAATGGCTCCAGTAATAAACAAAATAGCATTGGCTTTTGGCAAGTATTGCACGGCAAAGCCAATGTGATTAATAGTTATTGGCAATTCCCTGGTTACTTTGCATCGCATATTTTACAACTCCCCCCGACCTCATTAGCAACCTTAGCACGTAATAAAATAGCCCATGCACAATACGGCTATGGGTTATCATTATTAGCCAATAATCAAACTGAAACCGCTAAGCTCTTTTGGCAAGCAAGCCTCGATGAGATAACAATTAAACAACAAAAACATCTCGCAGCTTCATTGCTTTCTCAACAGCGCTGGCAAGATTTAGCGTTATTAAAAGCTCACAATAAGTTACCTAAAGGGGATGCCTTTTATCATTTACAGTTACAACAGCGTGCTCCCTTCGATGCATTAAACCACTCATTTATGAATAAATTAGGGTTTTTGGTAGCGAGCGAGCAAATTGAGATACAAAAGCAATGCACATTTAATGTGCTAATGCTGAGCGATCACCGTGATGGTTTATATAGGCTCAACCACTTTATGAAAAAATACGCACAACACCCAGAGCCTAGTAGTAATGCATTTTGTTTTTCAAAGCCTATATATGTTGGTAATGCAATTGCTTGTAACAGCACTAAAGCAACGCTTGCGCAGTGCGATTGGCAACAGTCATCACTTAAGCAGCGGCTTCCTAAAGGATTCGATTTTGCGATTATGATGCCCAAGCAAGGTACTGCCAATGTGCATCAGGGCTTAATGCATATTAACTCGCAGGCTAATTATGCAGTCTTTTTACATGAATTAATGCACTTTAATGGTTTTGAAGATGAATACGCTTTACCAGCAAAAAAACAAGCTTGGCTTTGTCAGCTTGAGGGGTTGGTTGCCCCTAACTTGTTTATTGCTCATAACACTGATGCGCCAAAAGGATGGCACAAAAGCAAAAGCTGTCAGCAAGGAGGTGTTGCTTATAAGCCAAGCGCACAGTGGTCTATTATGCAATATCAACAGGTTGGACTTTCAGAGCAATATCGGGCTTTGTGGCAAACTCATATAGAGCAACATGCAGATTTATTCCCGCGCTTTTAATCATTAAATAGAGT
Organism: Pseudoalteromonas sp. BSi20439; assembly: GCF_000241165.1. Lineage (NCBI taxonomy): Bacteria > Pseudomonadati > Pseudomonadota > Gammaproteobacteria > Alteromonadales > Pseudoalteromonadaceae > Pseudoalteromonas > Pseudoalteromonas sp. BSi20439. The sequence goes on along the minus strand of NZ_BADW01000140.1, from coordinate 14,783 downwards.
GCTTTTAGGTTGTTTAACCAATGATTATATGAGCCTATTAAAACTGCTTAAAAGCTAAGCTTGTTTTACTTCAGTTCATGAATTTATAGGCATTTTTGTTTGATTATTATCCTGCTAGCGGCGCTTTCTATAGACAAAAACTGCGTTTATCAGTATAACTGTACGTATTAATGTTGTTAAAAAACAGACATAAAACGTATACCCAAGTCACTTTGGTATTTAATAATAACAAGTAGCGAATTGATAAACTTTATGATTCAAAAAGGCCCTTCATTATGACTTTGCTCTGGATACCCCTGTTATCCTTATTAGGCAGTGTTATTTCTGCATGCACCGGCAAACTTTCTCGAAATCAGGCAACGAGCCTAACGGCTATTGCGCCATTAGCCGCGCTTGCAATTACACTTTATCATGCGCCCGCTGTTCTTGCGGGAGAAACTATTCGTTTTAGCGCGCAGTGGATACCAGCCTTAGGGTTAGATATTTCCTTGCGCTTGGATGGATTGAGTTTACTGTTTTTATTTATGATTTTAGGAATAGGGCTACTGGTGATCTTGTATGCCCGTTATTATCTAAGTCAAAATGATTCACTGCCAAAGCTATTTAGCTATTTAATGTTATTTATGACCGCCATGCTAGGCATTGTTATGTCAAATAATGTAATTCAGTTATGGGTGTTTTGGGAGCTAACGAGTATTAGCTCGTTTTTGTTAATCAGTTACTGGTGGCATAAATCAGAGGCGCGCAAGGGGGCGCGTATGGCATTAGCGGTAACAGGTGCCGGTGGTTTAGCCTTACTGGGTGGTTTAATGTTGTTAGGCGACATTGTTGGCAGTTACGATTTAGACACCATTTTAGCCAGTAAAGCGATTATTCAATCTCACGACTTATATGAATTGGCATTGGTATTAGTTTTACTAGGTGCTTTTACTAAATCTGCACAATTCCCGTTTCATTTTTGGTTACCGCACGCCATGGCTGCACCTACGCCGGTTAGTGCGTATTTACACTCTGCCACTATGGTAAAAGCGGGTATCTTTTTACTTGCGCGTTTTTATCCCGCATTGGCGGGTACCGATACCTGGTTTTTATTGGTCGGTTTGACCGGTTTAACCACGCTATTATTTGGCGCTTATATCGCGTTATTCAAACATGATTTAAAAGGCTTATTAGCCTATTCAACGATTAGTCATTTGGGCTTAATTACGTTATTACTTGGTCTAGATACACAGCTTGCAACCGTTGCCGCTATTTTTCATATTATTAACCATGCGACGTTTAAAGCGTCGTTATTTATGGCAACCGGTATTATTGACCATGAAACCGGGACTCGTGATATGCGCAAACTCAATGGCATGTGGCGCTACTTACCTTATACGGCAACCTTGGCGATGGTGGCTGCTGCCGCTATGGCAGGTGTACCGTTGTTAAATGGTTTCTTATCAAAAGAAATGTTCTTTGCTGAGACTCTGCATCAGCAGGTACTTGGCTCAATGTCTTGGTTAATTCCGGTGCTAGCGACTGTTGCGGGTGCGTTGTCGGTGGCGTACTCATCACGCTTTATTCATGACGTGTTCTTTAATGGTGAGCCAATTGATTTACCACGTACCCCTCATGAAGCGCCGCGTTATATGCGTGTGCCTATAGAAATCTTAGTGGTACTGTGTATTTTAGTGGGTATTTTTCCACACTTTGTCGTCGACGGTATCTTGTCGGCTGCATCACTGGCTGTACTTGGTCAAGCTATGCCCGAGTACAAGTTGACTATTTGGCATGGTTTCAATTTACCTCTACTTATGAGTGGTATGGCAGTAATTGGTGGTTTATTTATTTACGTTAATCGTAAGTACTTGTTCCAGTTCCAGGCGTCGTTACCTCCTTTTAATGCTAAAAAAATCTTCGAGCGTTTTTTAGCGGTAGTGGTTAATTGGTGTCAAAACAAAATCCAATCAACAGAAAATGGCTCATTACAACGCTATGTATTTATTATGTTAGGTGTTGTATTACTTGCCTCTGGTTGGCCATTATTTGAAATGAAACAGCTAGCTGGCAGTGTGCCTAATACTCCGGTTGACATTCAAAACGCAATTGGTGCAGGGCTACTCATAATAGGCGCAATTGCTACCGTTATTTGGCATCGAATTCGAATGGTGTCGTTATTAATGCTGTCGATTGTGGGTTTAATGGTGTCGGTGGCGTTTACCCGTTTTTCAGCGCCTGACTTGGCTTTAACGCAACTTACAGTTGAAGTAGCCACTATTATACTATTAATGTTGGCACTGTTTTTCTTACCACAAAGCACGCCGAGAGAATCTAGCTCGTTGCGCATTTTACGTGATGTGGTTATTTCCTCTACCGTAGGGGTGATTATTGCTAGTATTTGTTACGCTTTACTGACTCGACCGCTTGATTCAATTTCTGAGTTCTTTATTGCTAACGCCAAAATAGGCGGTGGTGGTACTAACGTGGTTAACGTTATTTTGGTTGATTTTAGGGGCTTTGACACCTTAGGTGAAATTACCGTGTTAGGTATTGCTGCACTGGGTATATTTAAACTGTTATCAAGAATTCCGCTTTATATGCCAGCAAGCGACAGTGAAGGGCGCCCATGGTCTAAAGACCGTCACCCTATTTTATTGGCTTGTATTTCACAAAGCTTATTACCATTGGCGCTATTAGTATCCGCTTATATTTTCTTACGTGGTCATAACTTACCGGGCGGTGGGTTTATAGCTGGTCTCGTAACCTCTATTGCCTTTATTTTACAATATATGGCCCATGGTACTGCGTGGATTAATGAACGTTTTGATGTTAACTATCGCAAAATTATTGCATCAGGTATCGCTATTGCCATGTTTACAGGTGTGGGAAGTTGGTTCTTCGATAAACCATTCTTAACTACTTGGTTTGATTACTTTGATATTCCGTTTGTTGGTAAAACAGAGCTAGCTAGCGCCATTGTATTTGACTTGGGCGTGTACTTAACTGTTGTTGGCGCTACGCTGATGATCCTTGCGAGCTTAGGTAATATGACAGCGAACGCAGAGAAAGAAGAGGTAAATATTTAATGGAACTGTTATACGCATCTTGCGTTGGCGTGCTAGTCACCTGTGGCGTGTTCTTATTATTAAGAGCGCGCACATTCCCTGTGGTATTGGGGCTGACAATGATTTCTTACGCGGTTAATTTGTTTTTATTCTCATCAGGGCGCTTAACAATTAATAAAGCCGTGGTACTAGGAACGGGCGCTGATTATGCCGATCCGCTGCCACAAGCCTTAGTGTTAACAGCCATTGTAATTGGCTTTGCTATGACTGCGTTTGTGGTTATTTTATCTATTCGTGGCCGAGCAGATTTAGGTAACGATCACGTTGATGGCAGCCTAACCAGAAGTAAACGCAAGGAGAGAAAATGATTCAGCATTTAGCATCTTTGCCTATTTTACTGCCAATGTTAGCAGCAATTATTTTGTTGCTTCCACCGTGTGGCAAAAGTTTATTTGCACGTCGATTAACGTCTAGTTTAATGGCTATTTTAACCTTTGCAGTCACGGTATTACTGCTGGTTCAGGTTAAAGATAACGGTATTATTGTTTATGCAATAGGTAACTGGTCTGCACCATTTGGTATTGTACTGGTTGCAGATATGCTCTCGACCTTGTTAGTTACCTTAACCGCCTTTTTGGGTGTTGGCGTGGCTTTATATGGCTGTGCTGGTGATGATGAACAAGGTAGCTTTTTCCATCCTTTAATCCATTTTTTGATATTAGGGGTAAATGGTGCATTTTTAACGGGCGATTTATTTAACGTCTTTGTATTTTTTGAAGTGTTATTAATTGCCTCTTATGCGCTATTAATGCACGGTGGCGGCAAACCCAAAACGCGCGCAGCGCTGCATTATGTTATTTTAAATTTAGTCGGCTCAAGCGTGTTTTTAATTGGTTTAAGTATTTTATACGGAGTATTAGGCACTTTAAATATTGCTGATATGGCTAATAAAGTACCACTGCTAACCGGTGACGATGTTTATTTAGCAAAAGCAGGCGGGTTACTATTACTCGTTGTATTTGCACTTAAAAGTGCACTATTACCACTGCATTTATGGCTCCCAAATGCCTATGCAAGTGCGATACCTGTGGTTGCTGCATTATTTGCGATTATGACCAAAGTTGGTGTTTATGCGACCTTACGTGTATACACGGTAATTTTTGGTGAACAAGCCGGCGAGCTTGAACATATGGCGCAGTCTTGGCTGTGGGCGCTGGCCATTGCTACCATAGTGATTGGTGCAATAGGGGTGTTAGCCTCACAAGATTTACGCAAGCTTACCGCTAATTTAGTGCTTGTCTCTGTGGGAACCTTAGTGGCATTAGTGGCACTTCAAAACATAAATGCCACAGCTGCACTATTGTATTATTTAGTGCATTCAACGTTAGTAACTGCGGCGTTATTTTTACTCGCTGATTTAATTGCAACACAACGGGGTAAAGCTGGCGACCGACTAGTCGGTGGGCGTGCAGTAAAACAACCATTCTTATTGGGGGCATGTTTTATTATTGCCGGTTTAACCGTCATTGGTATGCCACCATTTTCGGGCTTTGTTGGCAAAATTTGGATTTTAAAAACCACATTAAATAGTGAGCAAGCACTGGTGTTTTGGCCTGTTTACTTAATTATGAGCCTAGCGCTTATTGTGGCTATATCACGTGCGGGTACAAGTTTGTTTTGGGAACGTAAAGACAAAACAGGTGATGCTAGCGATGTTGCTAATGCCCATCCGCTACAAGTAACCGTGTTAGTTGGTTTATTAGTAAGCTCAATACTACTGGTTGTTTTTGGTGACGTGGCAACACAATACGCACTCGAAGCGGCAGCACAACTTCACGATATTAGTGGTGGTATTAATGCGGTACTTAAGGGAGGTATGTAATGCGCTTACAAGCTCGTTTTCGTTGGTTACCTACGCCGTTTCGTAGTCTGTTTTTATTTATAGTATGGCTATTATTAAATAACAGTGTGTCGGTAGGGCATATTATATTAGGAGCGATATTAGCATTGTTAATACCGTTATTTAGTATGTCATTTAGAGATCCGCAACCGCTGATACTAAAGCCTGGGCTGGCATTTAAGCAGTTACTGATCGTACTTTACGATATTATTGTGGCTAATTTGCAAGTAGCATTATTAATTCTAGGCCCTTCAAAAAATCTGCGTCCAGGCTTTGTTAAAGTGCCTATAGATCTAATGCATGAAATGCCAATTACTATTTTAGCCAGCTGTGTGTCTTTAACGCCGGGTACGGTAAGTGCCGAGGTTTACCCGCTGATTAAATCGCTTAATGAAGACGATGAACCGGTACAGCGATATTTATTAATTCACGTGTTAGATTTAGATGATGAGCAAGCGCTTATTAAACAAATTAAAGCACGTTACGAAGCTCCCCTAAAGGAGATATTTCAATGTTAGATACAGTATTACTGATTGTTTTTTCAATGGTTGGATTGTCGTTATTACTTAATCTATGGCGACTTATTATTGGCCCATCAGTTCCAGATCGTATTTTAGCGCTAGATACTATGTACATTAACGTGATTGCACTGATTATTTTATACAGTATTAGTATGGGTACGGGGTTGTACTTTGAAGCAGCCTTACTTATTGCCATGCTTGGGTTTATAAGTACGGTAGCAGTATGTAAGTATTTACTTCGTGGCGACATAATTGAGTAAGGTATTAAAATGATAAGTGAATGGATCGTATCAATATTGCTGCTGTTAGGTGGGTTATTTATTTTAATTGGCTCAATTGGCTTAATTAAATTACCTGACTTTTTTATGCGTTTACATGGGCCAACGAAAGCGACGACTTTAGGTATGGCGAGTATTCTTACCGCTGCTATGGTATTTTTTGCTAATTCAGTCAGTGGCTTAAGTGTAAAAGAAATATTAATCACTATATTTTTATTAATCACTGCACCTATCAGTGGCTACATGCTGATTAAAACCGCAATTCATCATAAGCTTAAAGCCAAAGAGGGAACAAAAGGACTCGATAATATCGAAAAAGATTAGCTTTGAGCACAAACGATTAAAAGCCGAATAAACGTGTGTTATTCGGCTTTTTTGTTTTTTGGTTGTCCCCATTTACAACACTTGTTGAACATGTAAGTATGACGCTAATTCAAATACAAAAGGATATTAATATGGGTAAGGTAATACTGCTTTCACTTTTAATTTTTTCAACTAACCTTGCAGCGCAAACTGCCAAACAGCAAAAAATTGATGAGCTGGTAGAGGTGATGAACATGGATGCCATGGTTGACTCTATGTATGCGCAAGTTGAGGGTATGATGCAAAATATGTCAGTGCAAATGGGCGTTAAGCCAGATGAGAAAGCAATTTTCGACAAATATTATGCTGATATGACCAAGGTATTAAAAACAAAAATGAGCTGGCAAAAAATGCAGCCGATGATGATTAACCTCTACGATAAACAATTTACTGAACAAGAAATTAGCGACATGTTAGCTTTTTATAAGACAGAATCAGGGCAGGCTATTTTGAAGAAAATGCCACAAGTAATGCAAGAATCAATGCAAATGTCACAAGCCTTAGTACAAGACGCTATGCCTGAAATTCAAGCAATTGCGGGTGAGCTTGGTGAAGCACTTAAGCAATCGCGAAGCGAAGCAAACTAAGCACTACAGTAGCTCTCAAATTTAGCAGTCACATATTGTGGCTGCTCTTATCTTAACTTTCTTTCGCACTCCCAGCCATATGCTTAATTAATTGTTGACCTATGTGTTACACATAGGTTTATTATGTTGTCATTACATAGCCAGCCAGAGGTTTAATGATGTACGTAAAGCAATTAGCCAATACTATGGGCGTGACCCAAGACACAGTTCGTCATTACACGCGAATAAAGCTGCTTAATCCTATTCGTGGTGAGCGCAATGGTTATCAAGAGTATACCGCAGCCGATCAGCAACGTTTAAAGTTTATTATTAGTGCGCGTCAACTCGGTTTCTCAATAAAAGATATTCAGCAAATAGTTGCTCAATCGGAGCAAGGGAATTGCCCATGCCCACTGACACGACAATTAATAACTAAACGGCTCGAAGAAACAGAGCGGCTATTTCAAGAAACACTCAAACTAAGAACGCGTATGCAAGCTGCGGTAAAACAGTGGGAAAACTCAAGCGATGGTGCTGTAAGTGCCGATATATGTAGTTTAATTGAGACCTTTGTAGATCCCCTTAACGAACAAGTTAGTTCCGAGGAAGCAAAATGAGCAACAATAAAGACACAGTGCAAAATTTTATAATTGAAGGTGCTAATTGCGGCAGCTGCGTCGCAAAAATAGAAAAAGCGCTAAAAAGCGTATCAGGTGCGCAGCGTGTTGAAATGAACTTTGCTGATCGCAGTGTGCAAGTTGAAGGCAATGCGCCATCAGCAGAGCTGATTGAAGCAGTCGAAAATATAGGCTACAAGGCTAAGCCAATGAATAGTGAGTCGGAGCAAGACGCGCTAGATGAAAAAGCCAAAGCCGATAACGCGCACTATAAAAAGCTAATGCGTAATATGGTATTGGCGCTAGGCGTTGGCGCTCCGCTTATGTTGTATGGGCTTATTTTTGATATGAGTGTCACCACCAACGCGCAGCGCATTGGCTGGTTTATTGTTGGTATAGTCACTTTAGTGGTTATGGCCATTGCGGGTAAACAGTTTTACAACGGCGCATGGCAGTCATTTAAAAACCACACCGCTAATATGGATACACTGATTGCGTTGGGCACAGGTACCGCGTGGTTGTATTCTATGGTGGTAGTCATTGCGCCAAGCGTGTTACCCGAGGTGGCTAGGCATGTTTATTTTGAAGCCTCAGCGATGATCATCGGTTTAATTAGCCTAGGCCTTGCCTTTGAAGTAAAAGCCCGCGGTCGTACTTCTGAGGCGATAAAACGCTTAATCGGTTTGCAGCCAAAAACTGCTCGGGTAGTGCGTGATAACAAAGAGCAAGATATAGCTATTAGTGAGGTACTAAAAAACGAGACTGTGCGTGTACGCCCCGGTGAAAAAATCCCCGTGGATGGTGAAGTCATTGAAGGTCGCAGCTCAGTGGATGAGTCAATGCTCACGGGTGAGCCTATGCCAGTGAACAAAAGTGAGGGTGATACCATTGTTGCAGGCAGTATTAATAAAAGTGGCACGTTGCTATTTAAAGCCACCCATATTGGCAGTGAAACCACACTTGCCAGTATTATTAATATGGTTAAACGAGCACAAAATTCTAAACCCTCCATAGGGCGTTTAGCCGATGTAATATCCGGCGTATTTGTTCCTACGGTAATGATTATTGCGGTGCTCGCGGGCCTTGCTTGGCTTAATTTTGGCCCCCAGCCGAGCATTGCTTATGCGGTAGTGGCCGTGACCACGGTGCTTATCATTGCCTGTCCGTGTGCGCTGGGTTTAGCAACCCCTATGTCAATTATGGTTGGGATAGGTAAAGCCGCTGAATCGGGAATACTTATTCGTAATGGAGAAGCGCTGCAAACCACCTCTAAAATAACCACCATGATTTTAGATAAGACTGGCACGATCACAGAAGGAAAACCCACCGTTACCGATATCATTAATTTTAATGACAGCGATAAAGTACACGTGCTAAAGCTTGCCGCTAGTCTTGAAAGCGGCTCTGAACATCCTTTAGCGCAAGCTATTGTAAGTTATGCTGAAAATGAAGGTATCACGATTGAAAAAGTCAGCGATTTTAACGCTGTGACGGGGCAAGGTGTTACAGGCACATTATTAAATGGGCAAACTTTATTGTTTGGCAATGAAGCGCTTATGAGCCAACATAATATCAGTATTGCAGAGGCAAAAGAGCAAGCTGAGCAATTAGCCAGCGCCGCTAAAACGCCAATGTATTTTGCTATTGATACCCAACTACAAGCCATTATAGCGGTAGCCGATCCGATAAAAGACGATTCAGCAGAGTCCATTAAACGTCTACAAAAAAAAGGTATCCATGTTGTTATGCTGACCGGTGATAACCAAGCTACCGCCAAAGCCGTCGCTAACAAAGTCGGTATTAAGGACTTTATTGCCCAAGTAATGCCTGATGACAAAGCCAGTGAAGTAACTAAACGCCAAGCTAAAGGTGAAATAGTCGGTATGACGGGTGATGGTATAAACGATGCGCCGGCACTGGCACAGGCCGATGTTGGGTTTGCTATTGGCACTGGCACCGATGTGGCGATAGAGAGCGCTGATATCACCTTAATGCGTGGTTCATTACAGAGTCTTGGCGATGCCATTGCGGTTAGTAGCGCCACTATAGTCAATATTAAGCAAAATTTATTTGGTGCATTTATTTACAATGTGGCAGGTATTCCAATTGCTGCGGGGCTGTTATATCCATTTTTTGGTATATTACTCAACCCGGTTGTTGCAGGTGCTGCTATGGCGTTGTCATCACTAACTGTGGTCACAAACGCCAATCGCCTGCGCTTTTTTAAACCCAGTAAATCGTAATTTTATAAATAGGAGTAGCATTATGTTGATGATCAATATACTCGGCGCGTTGTTAATTGCGGTTATTATTTACTGGTTTTGGCTATACAAACCTAAGCAAGTGCAAAGTAATAATAACAAAATAACGATAGTTGTTAATAACGGCGTTTATTCTCCTGCCCATATTAAAGTGGCTGCTGATAAAAAAGTAACGCTGACGTTTAATCGACAAGACAGCGCTCCATGCGCCGAAACGGTGGTGTTTCCTTCACTCGATATCAGTAAAACGCTCGCTATGGGTGAGAATAACACTGTTGAGCTGCCGGCACTTAAAGTGGGTGAATATGCTTTTCATTGCCAAATGCAAATGTATAAAGGCACGTTAGTAGTGTCTTGAATATTAGGGTCTGTTGACCTTTGCGGATTACAATTTGTTCATACTAGGAGCGGTTTAATCGCGGCGCGAGGTTTGTAACCTAGTGGACTAAGTAAGAACCGAGCAAAGCTTCCGCGTCCTGCTCACGCCCCTTACCTACATCCATGTAGGCAACAAAGAGTAAATCGCCCCTAGGCAGAACCCGAAGGGCAGCGCCTGTTTGGCATTGATGCTGCGTTATCGCCTATTTCTGGGGAATAACCACACCACATAGGCTCTGCCTTGCCTAAATACCAAACAGACTGCTGCAAATTTAACCTTGAAAGGTCAACAGACCCTAGATTAATAAAACTAAAAATGGCTCTGATGCGTATGTTCAAGCAGAAAACTTAGAAGGCGTAGTATGAATAAATTAAACCCTAAAAAACTGCTTAATAGTAAATGGACAGCGATCCCAGCAATTAATAAGGAAAAACATTTTATTATTGTTGAGGTTGAGTTTGATGAAGACGGCAACGTCATTGAATGTATCACTGAGGCGGTAATGTCAAAAAACCAATACCCAATCCAGTGGCGCGATTTAAAAGATCAACAAAAATGGCTGCAAGGTTGGAAATAAAGCAGACTTTGTAAAATACATTGCTCATGCTCATAGCCCTTATGAGTATGAGCGACTAGTTTATTGTTTTTTCGAACAACACATTGCTAGCGACTCTCCTCTATTACAGCTTGTTTTCATCCCAATTCGCCATTTGGCAACAAAACGATAGTTTTTAAATCGTTCTTCAAAAGTTTTTATAAAAAATAATAGAAATATTATTTTAGTTATTATATTTCAATGCGTTATGCGTATTATTTTATACCATTAAAGTAAGCATGGCGCATGTGTTCAGAGTCGGTTTATTCTCATAACTGCTCTAAACATGATTTTTCCCGTTTTTTCATTCCCATGTCTCTTTTTTATTATAATTTAACTTATTGATTTTAAATGTTTATTTATTTCAGCCCCTGTGGCTGTTGCTAAAAAGCAACAAAATCATGGTTTATTTTTATCAAAATACTTCAAAATCGTTCTAACTGCATGTTTTTAAATAACTTTAAAAACATGGCATCGAAGTTGTACTACCTAAGCTGTATTTAGCAAAAACGTGATAAAGCATATCGCTTTTATCGCACAACCTAATGAAGGAATTACATTATGAAAACACTTAAATCAACACTGGTACTAATGGCTTTAGCTTCTTCATCAGCGGCTTTTGCGGCAACCGATTTTGACACTCTTGATGTGGATGGCAACGGCGCTATTAGCCAAGCTGAAGCATCAGTTGACGCCTCACTTATGAGCCAGTTTACTGAGCTTGATACTGACCAAAACGGTGAGTTATCTAAAGCAGAGTTTTCTAAGGCGTAACCAGCTTTAGTACTCAATACTACTACTGATTCTGAGTTGCCCAAGACAACCTAAATAGGCAAGGGAGCCTATGACAAAGAATCGCAAGGATATGAGGTTGATAGTTTTGAGCCAATTATTTTTTATTTGACGAACATTGCACACCTTGAAGGATTATATTATGAAAAAGTTACAATCAACACTGGTATTAATGGCCCTTGCTTCTTCATCTGCAGTATTTGCAAGCACAGACTTTGAAACGCTTGATGTAGATGGCAGTGGCACCATCAGCCAAGCAGAGGCATCGGTTGCTGCTGAGCTTATGGAGCAGTTTGCAGAGCTAGATGTAGATGGTAATGGTGAACTTTCTAAAGACGAATTTTCAGCGTACTAGTTTCCCTTAAGGATCTTTGAAAAGGACTTCTTACCATTTTAATTAAGGCATTTAGCCTAAGGATTAATTATGAAAACATTTACTAAAACACTCGCTTTAATTGCACTTGCTTCATCTTCAGCGGCTTTTGCTGCGGTTGACTTTGATTCTTTCGATACTGATGGCGACGGCGTTATTAGCCAGTCTGAAGCACAAGCTAACTCACAACTAGCTCAATTATTTGATGATTTAGATGTTGATAGCAACGGTGAGCTTTCAAAAGAAGAGTTCGCAAAAGTTCAGTAATTACATTACGGATTAAAGCGTTTATGTAATTTGTAAACGAGACATAAAAAGCAGCTAAGTAGTAAATACTCAGCTGCTTTTTTGTGCGTGGCGAGAAATAGTGTGTGCAGTTGTCACTAAAATAGTGCAATGGCGTCAATGAATTTAAATTAAGCTATTGATTTTTAAGCTTTTTAATTTTTGGTTTTAAACTTGCTTAGCTGTTGATTAGGGTATTTAAGGAGCCTAATTATGGCGAGAATGAGTTATATCAGTAGTGTAGAGCGCTATAACGAATATGAGCAGATAATACATAGCTTATTAGAATCAATTTTAATGAGTATAGATGACGGCATCGCTAATAATCGTGATATGCGCTATTTAACAAAGCATTATCCTTTTTTAGAATTACAATACTGTTTAGACGAGAAGGGCTCACAACAGGGCAATAACGTTTGCTTTAAACGTGCCTACAATAAAAAATTGGCACAGAGAGGCAATAATCAGGATTTAAGTGAGCGGCCTTATTTTTTAAATGTAAAAGCCTGTAATGCTATTTGTTTTACTGCGCCTTATATTTCTATTGCGACCAACCATTTATGTATATCTGCGATTAAAGAATTAAACAAACCTATCAATAATCAACATTATTTAGTTGTTGATGTAAGTTTAACGCAGCTTATTGAGTTTGTGATGGGTGATACTGCTCGTGCGACTATGTCACCTTATTTTAAAGCAGGTTATGGCATTATTGTGGCGTGCTTATTTAGTTTGGTGCTTTTTTTACTCAACATCGTATTTATCGACATCTATGAATTAATAACTCACGTAAATAGTTCGTCCGATCCCCTAGAACCCTTTAGCATCATTATTTATATCACGTTAGCATTGGCTGTTTTTGATCTTGGCAAAACAATTCTTGAGGAAGAAACCCTCATGCATAAAGATATTTTTAGACACTCATCAACACGACGAACCATTACCCGGTTTATCTCTACCGTGTTAATTGCTATATCAATTGAAGCACTACTCACTATGTTTAAAGCCGCATTAGGGCAATCAGAGTATTTAATGCCAGCTATAGCGATGATGCTTGCAGTGGTGGGACTTTTAATTGCTTTAGCGATATATGTGTATTTAGGGGCAAAAGCTGAAACATTACTTACACAGGCACGGGTAAAACTAAAATCCTCCGAGTAGGAGGATTTTAAGTAGTAATGTTTAATTGTATTTATTGTTTGTCAGCGGTGCGTTTGGCTTTAAAGTCAGACGCGCTTGTCCATTTTGGCCAATCACCGTTATTCGCCAGTTGTGAGGCTATATCAACAATCAGTTCTACATCTTGTTTTACCCCACCTAATGACCAATCAGCTGAGTAATCGTCAGCTTCTTTATGGTATTTATGAGTGATGTAGTCAGGATCGGTATCACCTAGGCTCATAAACAGTAAGCTTGGCACACCTTGTTTAGCGAGTGAAAAATGATCCGATCTAAAAAATAAGCCATTTTGCGCACGAGGATCCAGTTTAACTTGACGTCCTTGCGCGTTTGCGGCTTTAGCTAAATAGTATTCCATAGTCGAGAGGTCTTTACCGTACTGTAAAATATAGTCGGTGCTATCGAGTACGTTCATCCCATCAATATTTAGTAGGGCAACCATATTCTTTGTTGGGATCACGTCACCAGAGGCAAACTGCGCTGAACCAATTAAACCGGTTTCTTCGGCGGTGAAGTTGGCAAAAATAATCGAGCGTTTAAACGGTGTTTGCTGATGCATTTTTTGCATTATTCGAGCAACCTCAAGGGTGGCCGCGGTGCCTGATGCGTTATCAACGGCGCCATTATAAATTTTAGGACCGCTGTCGGTTTGTTTAGTGCCAAAGTGATCCCAATGGGCACTAATAACGATGTATTCATCTGGGCTTTCACTGCCTGTGATTTTTGCGACCACATTATGTGATTTTGCATGTGACACTTCGTTTTTAAATGCAAGGTTCGCCTTTAAGTTCAATTCCTTGGCTTGAAATTGCTTACTTAATGCGTGTTGCTTTAATTGTTGGTAATTTAAGTGTGCTGATGCAAATACTTGCTCAGCGGCATCAAGTGTTAACCAGCCCATAACCGGCAGTTCAGATGCATTAAGGTTGTTATCCATTAGACTGTATTTAGTGCCCGTGTTTGAGCTTTCAACCACGCCCCAAGGGTATGCGGCTGGGGCTGTTTCATGAACAATAAATACCGCTTTTGCACCTCGGCGCGCGGCTTCTTCATATTTATAAGTCCAGCGGCCATAATAAGTCATGGCATTACCAGTAAATAACGTATCGTCTTGAGTGGCAAAGCCCGGATCGTTTACCAGCACAATAACGGTTTTACCAGTTACATCAATATTGGCGTAGTCGTTCCAGTTATATTCAGGGGCATTTATACCATAACCGACAAAGACCACATCAGAATTGCGAACATCAATAACAGGCTGTAATTGTTTAGTACGAGCAGTAAAGTCTTTACCCCCTTTAAAGCTTAAATCACCCATGGTCAATTGCATGTTTTGATCTGCGGTGATCATGGCCATTTTAACCGGATGTAAAAAATCACCGTTATAGGCACCAGTTAACCCTATGGCTTTGTATTGTTCACTCAAATAGCCAACGGTTTTTACTTCACCCAATGTTAATGGACCGCGACCTTCAAAGTCATCAGAGGCAAGGGTTTTAATATGCTGTTTTATATTATTTAAACTAACGCCCGGACTGTTTTCGAGCGAGGAAGTGGGGGTTGCAGACTCTGAGCAACCCGTTAGTACAATAACTAAAAAAAATGTGATGGTTTTTATATAAGACAT
>NZ_BADW01000141.1:0-5477 GCF_000241165.1 Pseudoalteromonas sp. BSi20439 | reverse complement strand
CTAAAAAGTAACAATAAATAATATTGGTCTAGTAACTGCATTTCCTTAGTCATACCCTATAGTTGACTCAGGGATTGTTATATGGAGACCAAGAGTGTGGATATAAATGCTTTTTTAGTAAAACACCAACTGCCGTTGAAATATCAGTATATTAGCGAGCAGTATTTTTCTGCTATTGCACAGGACATTCTAACTAGTAAAAAAACAGCCCCTTTATTTGTCGCGATTAATGGCTGCCAAGGCTCAGGAAAAACCACGCTTGGCGACTATTTAGTGACTTGGTTTAGCCAAAATACCCACCTAAACTGTGTTGCGCTTTCTATTGATGACTTTTATTTATCAACTCAACAACGCCAACAGTTAGCGCAAGATGTGCATTGTTTATTCGCCACCCGAGGCGTTCCGGGTACACATGATGTTGCGCTGATGGATAACACCATTAGCCGTTTATTAAATACTGAAGTAAATGTACCGCTGCCGCGTTTTGATAAGCAACAAGATGAACCCGTAGCAAAAAATAAATGGTTAACTAATAGTCAGCCGGTCGATGTTGTTATTTTAGAAGGGTGGTGTGTAGCCAGTGAACCACAGCAGCCTTTTACGCTAGTAGAGCCTATTAACGAGCTAGAAAAATCATACGATCAACAAGGGTTATGGCGTCGCTGTATTAACAGCTGTTTAGCCAATGAATATAAAACCGTTTTTGATAAAATCGATTATACAATTATGCTCAAAGCCCCGAGTTTTGATGATGTGTTTGCGTGGCGACAAGAGCAAGAACACAAGTTAATTGCCAAACAAGGGCAGGGCGCAGGCACTATGACTGATGAGCAGTTATTGTGGTTTATTTCTCATTTTGAACGCATCACGCGTGAAAACCTCAACACCCTTAGTGCTAAAGCAAATGCACTTATAGAGCTCGATAGTAATCGAGATGTAACTGCGATGGTGCTTACAAGCGATAGTATTGTACAACCTATCATTTTTACCGATTTAGATGGCACATTACTCAATCACAGAGATTACAACACCGATGCGGTAGATACCTTATTACAAGAGCTGCAATACAGCGGTGTACCTGTGGTATTTAATACCAGCAAAACATTTAGTGAAGTAGTGGCACTGCAACAAGCGCTTAATATTACACAGCCTTTCATTGTTGAAAATGGCTCGGCTGTTTATATTCCTAAAAATTATTTTAATCTCAGGCCAATTGGCTGCAGCGAATACCAAGGCTACTGGTGTTACTCGTTTGCTGCACCCATTAGCAATTTATGGACTGATTTAAAACGCTTAAAAAAAGACTACGGCGACCAATATAGTTTGTTTAGTGAGCTGACCAGTGAGCAGGTAATGAAAATGACAGGATTAAACCAGCTACAAGCAACGCAAGCACAAACCCGTCAATACTCAGATCCGCTCTACTGGCATGGCGATGAGCAGCAACTAAATGAATTTATCAATGCGATATCAGTATATGGCTACGAGGTTAAAGTAGGCGGGCGCTTTGTTCACATTGGAAAAAATACCGATAAAAGCATGGCTCAGCAATGGTTAGTGCAGCAGTTTAATACGCAGTTTACTAAAGCGCTGAGCATTATTGCGCTAGGGGATAGTGAAAACGATAAGCAGATGCTAGAAGAGGCTGATATCGCCATCATCATTACCAATCCAGAGAGTAAAAAGCCAGTTAAATTAACCTATAACAAAGCGCGCTATTCTCAATTGCCGGCACCGCTAGGCTGGGTTGAAGAAATTACAGCACTACCTTGTATTAACAGTATTTTACCCAGTTCTGAGGAGTATAGTTTACATGGCTGATTTTTATCAAAATGGCATTATTACAACACTACATAACATTGCCAATAGACCCGTAGACGATTTAGAAAAAGAGTTACTTGGCTTTAGTAAACAGCGACCAATGGGGCTTATATTGCCTTCATTATTTAGTGAGTTAGAAGGCCCTGCTTTACAAAATATTGTTAAAGAGCTGCAACAAGTACCGTATTTATCGCAAATAACTATAGGCTTAGACAGAGCCGACGAAAGCCAGTATCGCTATGCATTGAACTTTTTTAAATCGCTTGATCAAAACCATAAAGTGTTGTGGAACGATGGCCCACGTTTGCAGGCGCTCGATAAAGAGCTTCAAGCTTTAGGTGTGGCGCCACGCGAGCTCGGTAAAGGCCGTAATGTGTGGTATTGCATGGGCTATAAACTCGCTACCGCGGAGGTTGAGTCAATAGCACTACATGATTGCGATATTTTAACTTATGACCGAGGCTTATTAGCGCGATTAATTTATCCCGTTGCACATCCTCGATTTAACTATGAATTTTGTAAAGGCTTTTACCCGCGTACTGCCAATGGAAAAATAAATGGTCGAGTATCGCGTTTACTGGTTACTCCGTTATTACGCTCGTTTAAAACCATATTAGGCAGCAGAGACTACCTTGAGTATATGGACTCGTTTCGTTACCCATTAGCCGGTGAATTTTCGTTTAGACGCGATGTATTAAACGATATTCGTATTCCTAGTGACTGGGGATTAGAAATTGGCGTATTAAGCGAGATGTACCGTAATTACTCCCATAACCGCTTATGCCAAGTTGATATTGCCGATAACTACGATCATAAACACCAAGAATTATCGCTGGATGACCAAACTGCTGGCCTTTCTAAAATGTCGATTGATATAACCAAAGCGTTATTTAGAAAGCTAGCGACTCAGGGGGTTACCTTTACCAGCGAAACCATTCGCTCATTAAAAGCGACATATTACCGCATTGGTTTAGACTTTATTGAAACTTATCATAATGATGCGTTAATGAACGGTTTAACACTTGATATTCACCAAGAAGAAAAAGCGGTAGAAATGTTTGCGCAAAATATTATGAATGCTGGCCAACACTTTTTAGAAAACCCAATGGAAGCGCCATTTGTGCCGAGTTGGAACCGTGTAGCTTCGGCGATGCCCGATGTACTAGATCGATTAAAAGAAGCCGTTGAGCTTGATAACGAACAATACAGTTAAATTGGTATACTTAAACGAGGCGCCTGTGAACATAGTTAGGGAACAGTTTTTTCAACGAGTCGAACAACATTTACATACTATTTATCAAGGGGTTGAGTTACCTATGCCGGTAGCTGAGTTGGCTGAAGAATTAATCACCTTGATATTGAGTAATAACCCACTTCGCGATCCTACGCCGCACACTAATCGCTGGGATGAACAAGATATTATTTTAATTGCCTATGGCGATTCTATTATAAATCATGAAGACAGTGAGTTAGCAGTTGGAACTCCCCTAGAGGCGCCCTTAAAAACCTTGCATCGCTTTATAAAAGAGCAGTGCGATCACCAGCTTAATGCACTGCATATTTTACCTTTTTATCCGTACAGCTCAGATGAAGGGTTTGCGGTAATGAACTATGCGCAAGTTAATGAAGCGCTGGGCGATTGGCAAGATATTAACGCGATTGCCAACGATGTAAAGTTAATGGCTGATTTAGTGATTAATCATTGTTCTAGCCGAAGCCTTTGGTTTGAAAACTTTTTAACCGATACACACCCAGGGAAAGACTATTTTAAAACAGCCAGTTTAACTGACGATTTAAGCCAAGTAGTGCGCCCACGAACTTCGCCATTATTACATACGGTCGCCACAGCAAGCGGTGATAAGCATGTATGGTGTACATTTAGTCATGATCAGGTGGATTTTAATTTTGAAAACCCTGAGGTTTTAAAAGAGTTTGTTGGCATTATTCGCCATTATTTAGATAACGGTATTCGCCTATTTCGCCTTGATGCTGTAGCCTTTTTATGGAAACAACTTAATACCAGTTGTATAAACTTGCCACAAACCCATGAAGTGGTGCGTTTACTGCGAACGCTGATTGAGCATGCTGAGCCCAGTGTAGTGATTATTACCGAAACCAATATTCCTAATCAAGAAAATCTATCTTACTTTGGTAATGCCAACGAAGCCCATGCAATTTATAACTTTGCTTTGCCGCCGTTGTTATTGCACACTTTACTTAGTGGTGATAGTACCGCGCTTAAGCACTGGATGATGAGCATGCCGCCAGCGCAAAACGGTACCGCATATTTTAATTTTATAGCCTCTCATGATGGCATTGGTTTGAGGCCAATTGAAGGCTTATTACAACCGAGTGAAGTTGCTTCGTTAGTAAGTACGACCATGCAATTTGGGGGTCGTGTTTCAATGCGCACCAGTCACGATGGTACACATACCCCCTATGAGCTAAATATTGCTTTGTTTGATGCCTTACAAGGTACGCATAATGGCGCAGATAAATATGGCCTTGAGCGTTTTTTGTGTGCCCATGCCATTATGTTTGCAATGGAAGGAATACCGGGGCTATACATACATAGTTTACTTGGCACAACTAATGACTATGAGCGCTTTGAAAATTCGCAGCACAATCGCGCAATTAATCGTCATCGCTGGCAAGAGTCAAAATTATTAGCGGCTATTGAAGAAAAATACAGCCACCATCACCAGGTGTTCAAGGGAATAAAACAGTTATTATCAGTGCGTAAAAGGCAAGCTGCATTCCATCCTAATGCTACACAATTTACTTTGCACTTAGGAGAGGGGTTATTTGGTTTTTGGCGACAAAGTATAGACCGCCAACAAAGTATTTTTTGTGTTTATAATATTAGCAGTCAGCCACAAAGCTTAACCTTAGCCGACTTAAACTTAATAAATACCCAGCAATGGGTTGAGCTAATTTCTAAAACAACACTCGATGACGCGCTACAAACCATGCAGTTAGCACCCTATCAAACGCTTTGGCTATCTAATAAGGCATAAATAATGCAAACAATATACATTCAGAGTTTTAAATAAAGTAACCGCACTGTAAAGGGGCTTTACAGTGCTATTGCTCAAGCGCTAAAAGTAGATTTTCTATGGTGAATTTATGCCAGTCAGCGCGTGTTTTACTAAACTGTATAAAGTTTATTTCTGCTAGGCCTGTTGTATTTATCGCCGTATATAAGGGAGTATTTTCATCAGTAAGTGGGTCAAAAATATCAGCTGTACGATGAAGCAAAGGGCTATGCTTTGGTTGAGTATGGTTGTCGAACAGATTAACCAGAGCATAAGCACCTAACAAAACATGACCTCCTATAGATACATCAAGCTCTGAACCATTATTAGGTGGAACCTCCCAGTTAATACCGCCCACAATAACCTGAGATTGCATGTTTAGCTGTTTTAATGCCCTTTTTGCGCCAAAAGCAATGGCGTCATTCGCACACCAAATAATGTTAATTTCAGGGGCTTGCTGCATATACGCCAAGGTTTTTGTAAACCCTTCTTGTTCAGACCAATTGGCAACCTCTTTAGCGATTAAAGTAACTTGCGGTGTTTGCGTTAAAAAGTCCATTAACCCTTGGGTACGCATAATAGAAGCAGGCGTTGCATAATCGCCTAATAACGCTAGTGTAT
>NZ_BADW01000142.1:0-28880 GCF_000241165.1 Pseudoalteromonas sp. BSi20439 | reverse complement strand
GCGGTCAGCGGTCAGGTAAGTAAAATAAAACACCGAGCCTTATGCAAGCCCAGTTTTTATATTATAGGTGAGAGTTTACCTCGCGCACTTTCACAACATGTCAAACTACCTGCGCGGCGTAAAGCCCCGCCTACGTTTAACCCAAACACCGTACTTGGCTTAATCTTTTGCTGACAACTGACAGATGAAGACTAAAAACTGGTCTTTAACCTAAACCATCGCGGCTTTTACATACACATCAAAGCGGTTTTTCTTGGTTTTGATTTGCATGCTTGGGGTTTTATCATTTAAAAATGGTGCGTAATCGGGGCGTTTCACTACTACACGTTTACTGGCAAGGGGGTAGGCAAAATCGAGTAAATCATCGGCGTCGGTATCGCCACCCACTAACTCTTGGAATACCCGCATTTCTTTTTTAACCAGCGCTGATTTTTCACGGTGCGGAAACATTGGATCAAGGTAAACCACATCGGGCATGCTGTCACATTGAGCAAGTAAAGTATGGCTTGAGCCAAAGATAAGGCTCATATTTTGCTGCATCCATGGGCCAATTTCACTATCGTTATAAGCACGTTGTAAGCCATCATATAACAGTGCAGCAACCACGGGGTGGCGCTCATGTAAAATTACTTTACAGCCTAGCGAGGCTAACACAAAACCATCACGCCCAAGGCCTGCTGTGGCATCGAGTACCACTGGCGTTGCGCCCTTATTAAGACCAACTGCTTTGGCAATTGATTGCCCTTTACCACCACCAAATTTACGTCTATGTGCAACGGCACCAGTTACAAAGTCTACGTTAATAGCACCTAATTTTGGCTCGTCAGTTTTATACAGGCTTAGTCCTTTATCATCGTAATGCAAGCTAAAACCACTGCTTTGCTCTGCCCATTGAGCAAGCCCAAAGCGTGCTTCTAACTCATTTAAATAAGGTCGACACTCTTTAAACGCACACTGTATAACCACTTCACACTCCGATGATAAATTTCACCGTTATTATACCCAAACAAAGCCAATATACGATCTCTAGTTTAAAACAACTCAATATCGTTATTTTCGCTCTCAGGTTCTGGCTGCGTTTGTTGTTTACTTAGTTGTGTTTGAGTAATTAAGTCATCACGCTGTTGAGTGGTTGTTTTTAGTTGGTGCTTAATAAAGGCTAAATCATTAGTGGTTGCAACCAGCTGCTGTGATGTATGACTAAGCTGAGTTATTTGCTGATTAAATTGCGAAGCTGGTATCTCGTTGAGTGTTTGTATTAGCGATTGGAGTTGCTCAAGCTGCTCTGTAAGCTGGCTAATTGCACTCGTTTGCATGGCGTTTTGATTTTTAAGCTGGGCAACAATATCTTGAAAAGCAAGGGTTAGCTCATTATCGCGCATTAGTCGATATTGGTGCTGCTGTATAGTAACTACTTTTTCGTTAGTTACTTCTAAAATATGCGGAAATAAATCTTTATAGCGGCCATAAAGTGATGGCGTATCTACAGGCATATTTTTAATTAATAGTGAAATATTAGGGTAATTAATAATAGTACTATGACCAATATCAACAAAGCGTTCTGCATTTTTATGCTGTATGAGTAGCTCTTGCTCTAATGGGCATACACCTGTTTCTTGGCTATAAAACATTCCCTGGTTATTCTGCCAAAAAACAACCACGACATTGAGGTGTAATGGAGTAAAAAAACCTAAAAAGTATTCACTTAATAATTCTAAATTATCGGCATGATAGCTTTGACAAACAAAACGCATAATGCGCCCCATGTCACCGGTCTCAATCATCGCCATTTCAGCTGTTTTATTGGCCTTTGCTATATCATACTGCAGTGTTGCACACTGCTTGCGATATTGGTAAAGAATTTTAATGCGTGCCATCAGCTCCTGTGCGTTAAAAGGCTTCAAAATGTAGTCAGCCCCGCCAACACTAAATCCTTTAATACGTTCAGCTTGCCCCACTTTGGATGATAAAAACATTACCGGAATATCTGTTGTGGCTTTATTTTGTTTAATAGTTTGGCAAACCTCATAACCAGACATGCCCGGCATTTCAACATCAAGCAAAATAATATCGGGGTTATATTTAATCGCTTGTCTTATGCCATCTTCACCATTTTTGGCGTGGATCACTTTGCAAAACCCAGCTAAAGATTCTTCAATAATATGGTGCATTAATTTATCGTCATCAATTGCCAGTATTAACTTTGCCATGCGTTAGTCCCTTTTAGTACTTTGTTCAAAGCATAGTACGCTATGTTGAAACTACTAAAAATTATTCAAAATATTCTTTAACAACGCTGTATTTTAGGCAATAAAAAAGCGCCATTGAGGCGCTTTTATAATTATATTTTAATTAAGCGGCAATGCCACTATGGCGCAGTAGTGCATCTACACTTGGCTCACGACCACGGAAGTTTTTAAACAGTGCCATTGGCTCTTCGCTGCCGCCTTTTTCAAGAATGTGCTGCATAAACGCTTGACCCGTTTGTGGATTAAAAATGCCTTCCTCTTCAAATTTAGAGTAGGCGTCTGCCGAAAGTACTTCAGCCCATTTATATGAGTAATAACCGGCACTGTAGCCACCCGCAAAAATATGACTAAAGCCATGCTGAAAACGGTTGAATGCTGGCGGTTTAATGACTGAGGTACGACTGCGCACATCATCAAGCACAGCTTGAATGTTGCATGGTTTGTCTGCCACGTAATCGTGGTGGATTTTAAAATCAAATAACGAGAACTCAAGTTGTCTTAACATTTGCATACCTGAGTTGTAATTTTTAGCGGCCAATAGCTTATCTAATAGCTCTTTTGGTAATGGCTCACCGGTTTCGAAATGACCTGAAATAAAGCTAAGCGCTTCTTCCTCGTAACACCAGTTTTCTAAAAACTGACTTGGCAATTCAACGGCATCCCATGCCACACCATTAATACCAGCAACAGGCGCTGCATCGACTTGAGTTAACATGTGGTGAATGCCGTGACCAAACTCATGGAACAGTGTGGTTACTTCATTATGGGTAAACAAAGCAGGCTTATCGCCAATCGCTTTATTAAAGTTACATACCAAGTAAGCAACTGGTGTTTGAAGTTCACCATTAGCGCGCACTTTACGACCCATACAGTCATCCATCCACGCACCACCACGCTTGTGGTCGCGGGCGTACAAATCTAAGTAGAAGCGACCACGTAAAGTATTGTTGCTATCGTAAATTTCAAAAAAGCGCACATCTTTATGGTAAAAATCAATGTCTTTTTGCTCTTTAACTGTAATACCAAATAAGCGGTTAACGGTTTCGAACAAACCACTAAGCACTTTATCGGCAGGGAAGTATGGGCGTAATACTTCATCTGAAATCGCGTATTTTTCTTGCTTTAGCTTTTCGCTGTAATAACCAAAGTCCCATGCCTGTAGTTCACTAATACCGTGCTGTTGCTCTGCATATTGTTGCAACTCTTTAAGCTCTTGCTCTGCTTGTGGCTTAGATTTAGCGGCTAAATCTTCTAAAAATGAAAATACCTGTGCAGGTGATTCTGCCATTTTTGTAGCTAACGATTTTTCGGCGTAATTATTAAAGCCTAGTAATTGTGCTAACTCATGACGCAGTGCCAGTTCTTCACTCATTATCGCTGAGTTATCGAACTCACCCGCATTTGGCCCTTGATCGGATGCACGAGTAGAAAACGCGGTGTATGTTTCTTTGCGAAGTTCACGGTCGTCTGCGTAAGTCATTATAGGTAAGTAAGATGGAAAATCGAGAGTAAATACCCAGCCTTCTAAGTCTTTAATTTTTGCTGTATCGGCCGCTAATGCCAGTGCTGACTCTGGTAAACCCGCTAGTTGGCTTTCATCGGTAATATGCTTATGCCATGCAAGCGTGGCATCCATCACGTTATTACCAAATTTTGAAGCAAGCTCTGATAAACGCGCACTAATTTCACCGTAGCGTTTTTGCTGCTCAGGATTTAACGCAATACCTGATAGCTTAAAATCTCGCAACGCATTAGTAATGGTTTTTTGCTGGGCGGTGGTGAGTGTTTTAAATTCATCACTGTTATAAAGCGCGCTGTAAGCCTCATATAAACCTTGGTGTTGGCCAACAAAAGTTGAATATTCAGAAATAAGCGGTAAACACTGCTCGTAAGCTTCGCGCAGTTCATCGTTGTTCATTACTGAGTTTAAATGTGATACCGGTGAAAATAATCGCGATAGTTTATCGTCGGCTTCTTCAAGCGGTAGTACTAAATCATTCCAGGTGAAAGATTGCTTTGCTAATACGCTTTCAATCGCACTGCGACAGTGCTCGATACCTTTTTTTAATGCCGGTACTACATGCTCAGGCTTTATTTTTGAAAAAGGAGGAAGTCCTTCAAGCCCAATAAGGGGATTTGTTTGTGCATTGCTCATAGTCATTCTCAGTTTATGCAAATATAAAAATGAAGTTGGGGCAAAATACGTAAATACAAGGGGAGGTGTTCAGCTCTTAGCTTAATATACGCTCGACTACTAATACCTTGATCTTAACTAGCTTGATTTTCGTTTGATGGTAGAGATTTTAGCAAACCTGAACAAGTGACTTGTTCATCGCATATGATATTATCGGTAAAACATTGTTAAACACATTTAGAGGATTAAACATGGCTCAGCATTTTGATTACATTGCAATTGGTGGCGGTAGTGGTGGTATTGCATCAGCTAACCGTGCAGCAATGCGTGGCGCAAAAGTAGCACTTATTGAAGCAAAACACATGGGTGGCACCTGCGTAAACGTAGGGTGTGTTCCTAAAAAAGTAATGTGGCACGGTGCTCAAGTTGCTGAAGCAATTAATCTTTATGCTCCTGATTACGGTTTTGATGTAGAAGTAAAAGGCTTTGACTGGTCAAAACTAGTAGAAAGTCGCGAAGCTTATATTGGTCGTATTCACAAAGGCTATGATAACGGTTTAGCTAAAAATGGCGTTACCGTGATTAAAGGTTTTGCAAAATTTGTTGATAGTAAGACCGTTGAAGTAGATGGCGAGCACTATACTGCCGATCACATTTTAGTTGCCGTAGGTGGCCGCCCTACTATTCCTAACATTCCAGGCGCTGAACACGGTATTGATTCAAACGGCTTTTTTGAGCTGAACGAACAACCTAAACGTGTTGCTGTTGTTGGTGCCGGTTATATTGCCGTAGAAATTGCAGGTGTTTTGCACAGCCTAGGTACACAAACTCACTTATTTGTTCGTAAGAGCAAACCGCTGCGCACCTTTGACCCATACATTATCGACACACTGGTTGATATTATGGCTAAAGAAGGCCCTACCCTACATACCGAGTGTTCGCCAAAAGAAGTGGTAAAAGAGGCTGATGGCAGCTTAACAATTCACTTTGAGAATGGTTACAGCGAAAATGTTGACCAGGTTATTTGGGCTATAGGCCGTACGCCAACAACTGATAAAATTAACCTTGCTGCAGCTGGCGTAGAAGTAAACGAAAGCGGTTATGTAAAAGTAGATGAATACCAAAACACCACAGCTGAAAATGTATACGCTGTGGGTGATATTATCGAAAATGGTATTGAGCTTACACCGGTTGCTGTTAAAGCGGGTCGTACTCTATCGGAGCGTTTATTTAATAAAGAATTGCCGAACGATTTAAAAATGGACTACAGCCTAGTACCAACCGTAGTATTTAGCCATCCACCTATCGGCACAATTGGCTTAACTGAGCAAGAAGCTATTTCTCAGTACGGCGGCGAAAATGTAAAAGTATATAAATCAAGTTTTGCGGCTATGTACACTGCAGTTACTCAGCACCGCCAAGCATGTAACATGATGCTTGTGTGTGCAGGCGATGATGAAAAAGTAGTTGGCTTACACGGTATCGGTTTTACCGTTGATGAAATGATTCAGGGCTTTGCAGTCGCCATGAAAATGGGCGCAACAAAAGCCGATTTTGATGCAGTTGTCGCACTACACCCAACCGGCTCTGAAGAGTTTGTTACTATGTAAATTTTTCTCTGGAAAAGTGAAACTTTACATTTGCTAACTCTGGAAAACGAACTAAGCTGACCAAGTAACGTACAATTTTTGGTCGGCTTTTTCATGCTCACAATAGTTCAATCAGATGATTTTAAAACTGAGATCCAAACTCCCTTTTGCAAAACAAAATCAAGCATTCAGCTAAAAGGCTTTCCAACTTTTTATGAAGATGGTGAATACGTCATGCCAATAAACCTTTGGATGAATCACCTCATTAACGTTAAGCGCGCAAAAAACATCAATTCAAACGTTCGTGCCATAAGTCGATATTGGCGCTTTTTAAAAAGCCATGAACTCTCTTGGAAAGACTTTCCAACTATCAAATCAAATAAGCCCACATATATTTTCCGAAACCAAGATCTTTTGGCCTCAGTGAAAGCCGGTGAGCTAAATAGTTCAACAGCAGCTGTATATATGAACCATATAATTAAATTCTACGAGTGGGCATATTACGAGAGGTTAATTAACTTCTCTAAGGAAAATAAACCATTTGAAGTAGAGTTTGTTAGCATCAAAACGACTGGGATGCTTGCGCATATCAATCGTAATTATGTTGTTAGAAGCTCAGACTTAAGGATCAGGGTCCCAAGGCGTACACCAGAGCAAAGCTTGAATCCCCTTACAGAAGATGAGGTAAAATTATATTCGCGAGCACTCAAAGAACAGTCAATTGAGTTCCAAATACATCAACTATTACAACTCATGTGCGGCCTTCGTATAGAAGAAGCCTGCACCTTTCCTGCTAATCTAGTGAATAGATGTGACCCGAATAAATACCATATTCAAGTTAGTATAGGACCTCATAACGGTGTACTCACCAAATTTGGCTCAGTCAGAACTATCGAAATTCCAACACTGTTAATGAACAAGATGCATCGCTACTTGATTAGTGAGCGTCGCCAGAAAAGAGAGTCTAAAACCGATAAACCGATTACGGAATTATTAATTACCAATCGAGGTAAACCATATACTACCAATGCAATACAGCGTCACTTTAGCTTAACTCGTAATTACATACGCAATGAGCTAAATACCCACTTTCAGCATAGAACTCACGATTTACGTGCAACTTACGGTACATTTCGCCTTGCGTCCCTTTTAGACGAAAAAGTTGGGTTGTCACCATTCGATGCTATGTCATTAATCATGGGGTGGATGGGACATAAAGATGAGAAAACAACTTGGCGATACCTGAACTTTATAAACCGAAGCAAGGCATCGATACGTGCAGTTTGCTTTTTAGATCAAGTTATGGAGTCAGTCATTAATGAGGATCTCTCGTGATTAACAAATCAAATTTAAATATTGACCTTAAACTTAAGTTAAATATTTATGGTGATCAATTTGTATACCCAGACTTTCAAAGATTTAGATACAAAGGCGTGCCTAAACTTTTTGAAATGCATCGGGGTACTTTGCTTAACCGAGACAACCAAATTATTAAGTGGTATCAAGCATTCAAAGCTAATACAGAATATACTGACACAACAATGAATACCCTTTTTAGAACATTTACACGGTATGTGAATATTTGTGACAGTATTCCAGTAAATCCAGATTCAAAAGAGGGTATCAATGCATTTGAAACAGCTCTAGTTCACAGCGTTAGAATTGGCAGCAAAAGTTCAAACACAGCAAAAGGTGAATTAAGTAGTATAAGAACAATAATGAAGATGCTAGATCACCCTGTTGATGAGTGGTTTTCTAAATTCAAACTATTTCGCAGCCAAATAAATCCAACTCAAGCATACTCAGAATCTGAATTGAAAAAGTTAATTAAAATACTAAAAGAACTATATTTTCAGCTTTCCAAGCAAATTCAAACCTCACCTAAAGAATACATTCAAGCAAGGAGAAGCGACCAATACGCGAGCTTTTCTTTTAATAAAATCGAAGTGCCTGTAAGTGGTGCTATTACCAAGTGTTACTGTGCTGCATATTTCTTACTTGCCTATTACACATGGGCAAACGCTAGTACGATAAGAGATATGGATATCCCCAAAGCTTCACAAAAAAAGGGACAGCAAGGTAAGTGGTTTGTGCAAACAGCGTTAAAGAAGAGAGCTAATAAATTTGTTACCATCGAGCTCGGCGATAATCTTAGCACAGACATTCCAAAGCATGCGCTAAATTTTATTAATGACCTTATCACCCTTACGCACGTGCTGTTTCCAGATGCCAATAGACTACTTCATCAATGTCTAAACGGGATAAATAAGCCCTTGTGCCCAACGCATATTCGTTCCAATATGAATTGGCTAATTAATATATTCGATTTGACTGATGACAATGGTCAACAACTTAGGCCTGAAGCTAAACGCTTTAGAGCTACAGGTGCATCTAATTACTTAGCACTCACAGGAAACTCACTCGAAACATCCATGTTGCTCAATAACACACCTGATGTAGTTCGAAAGCACTATAGCAGAGGTAACGAGTCAGAAAATAACGCCCAACTTCAAGCCACAGCTAACACCTTAGAAAATGCAATTAAATGTGGCGATATTAGTAGAGCACGAGAACAAACTCTTGAGCAAATGAATCTAGAAATACTACCCTATGATGAATTCGTAAACCGCTATGCTAAATCAGGGAATGGTCAAAAAACACCTTTAGGTACAGGTTGCAAAGACCCCTTTGATAACCATGGTGACCGTTTTCGACGAAAGGCCTCTATCGATAGCGTTGACATGACCCATCTTGCCTGTGCAGACTTATTAAATTGCTTTTCCTGCCCAAATCAAGTGCTGGTTGAAGAAGTTGATGATATTTGGTGTTTATTGAGTTTTTATGAAGCGTTAGAGGATGCCAAAGAAGATCACCTCAACATGTCACACTTTAAAAACAATTTTGATCGAGTACTAAGAAAAATAAAGCAAGTGCTTTTTAGTATCGACTTAAAAGTGCGCAGGCAAGCTGAGCGGAAGCTACATACAATTGGTCGCCACCCTTTTTGGCCCGATACGCTTAATTTGGTTTTATAAGGAAATGCTATGAAACCGTTACTTGCTGCACCAGAACAAGTTATAAAAGAGAATACTGTTTTTGTTGAACAGGCAATACAGTATTTTGAAAATAAGGATTGGGACAATTTAAACAAAATCCCAGTAATGATTGACCAAAATGGTAAAACCATAAGTTACTTTGGCGATAACACATGGGATTTAACACACTATGTAGATGTCAAAATTGTTTCGAAAAAGCGGGCTTCTTTTACTCATTTAACAACTATTTCCTTGTTGCAAGAACAAAAGTTACTCGCATTCCTTGGTTTATTTGCTGTCGGCACCTTAAGGCAAGGGGCAATGATAAAAACCACAACATTTTTAGAGAGAAATATCAATTTAACCCAAGTATATAAATACATAGAATCCATCAAAGCAGATTCGATTTGTGTCCTTAACCATCCCATACAGTTTTCTAGGTTTTGCGAATATTTAAAGTCACTTAAAATGAGTGGGCCATATACTTCAAAACTTATTTTCGCATTAAACTGGATCGAAGCGGTTAAGAACCAAACCCCCATAAAACTATCATTACCTTTGACGACATCAATTACAGAATTAGGCCGTCAATTAGGTTGCCCAACCAAACTAGAAAGTGAGCAGTATTACGCTATACCATCACGCTTGATGCAACTCATATACTCAAAGGCTATCGAGTATATAGATACTTACTATCCTATTCGAGATACATTATTAGATATCCATACCGAGCAGCAAGAAAACTATGAAATTGGCAAAGCGGCTGTTGATAACAAAATAAAATCAGGTCAATGGAACTGGTTAACATCTGATTCCCCTCACTACAAAGCTGAGATAACTAAAGCTAAACCCCAAACTTCTACCAATATACTTAAAAGCTATATTTCCAACGCTGATATCGAAAAATTAATTCCTAGTGATATACGAAGATTCAATTGGTTATACTCCCATATTCTAACTTGCTGCTTTATAATTTGTGGAGCCTTTTCGGGCATGAGAAGAAGCGAGATCTATAGTTTACACTCTGATAGCTTTAAAACATTAAAATTAAAAGACCAAGTGTTTTATTCGTTACAATCCTACCACAGTAAAATGACACCTGCGGTGCCTGAAAAAGCAGAGTGGTTGGCATCTCCAATTACTGGGAAAGCAATCGAGCTCGCATCACTACTCACTCAAAATATGAGAACTCAACTCATGCTCTCAGATGACCGAGTCGAAAATGCTAGAGCCTCAAGCATCTGGCTAGTTCAACAAATGAAATGCAGAAAGCCAAACATGCTGACAGGTCCACCTTTTGCTCTTCATCATAAGCAGCTAGTAGAAGAGGCTGGCGCCATCGTAAATGAGCAAGATTATGAAGAGTTTAAACTTCTAAATCCAAACCTAAACATACACGCTTACAAGCAAAAGATAGTTATAGGTAAGCCTTGGGCTTTTACAACCCACCAACTCAGGCGAACTTTTGCAGTATTTGGTAAACGCTATAATTTACTCTCTGACGTTGCCATTAAACAACAGTATAAGCATATATATTTACCAATGTCTCAATGGTACTCAGAAGGAGGCGTAGCAGCCAAAATAAAACATGTAAAAGTGGACTCAGAACTCAATAATTTACTTCAAGAAGTGGATAAAGAAGTCACTACACAACTATTGCATCAGTGGTATAACTCAGATGACAAGCTATATGGTAAGAAAGGTATAGATGTTGTTAAAGATAGAGAAGATACCGCTGTTAAATACTCATCCTGGGATGCTCTTTATGCTCAAGTATCTGCTGGTAGAATATCTATTGCTGGTACACTTCACTCATACTGCATGGCTGGTTATGAATGCAGAATGGAAAAGGTCGTATCACCAACCAACTGTTTTAACTGCGAGAACGTTGTCATAGACGAAACTAAAGCACAAGCTTGGCAAAAACGACATCAGTGGATTGTTGAGACTATAACTGAAATGGAGCAGCATACTAAACTATCTCAATCGCAGCTAAGCCATTTTATTACGCAATTACGTGCAGCTGAAAAGGTTATGGACTACTTTGAGATAAGCTACACTCCATACAAACCCGAAATTGAGATCAGACAGCTTTGAGTAAGTCAGAGAATACAAGGTTAGAGCTTCTAAGCGCAATTGACAGGATACTTTCTGGCGATACAGTACGTATTGATGCCAAACGAGGTTTAAGTGCCATTGCAGTTGAGGAAGAAGCTAACCTTGGTAATGGCTCAGCTTACTATTACTCAGACGTCATTGAAAAAATTAAACTACTAAAATCAAAAGCTATAACAAAAAAGCAAGCACAGCAAAACTCAGATGTTACTAAGTTACGTGAAAAGCTTGCCAACGAGAAACGGTTAAAAGAAAAATATCGAGCGGAAATAGCCAGCTTAAAAGAGCAAATGGCACAAATGGCTTCTACCCACAATGCCCTAGCGCTTTCAAATCACCAGCACTTAAAAAAGATTAATGACCTCGAATCTGAGTTATTTCTGCTTAAGGGAAGTAACTAGCAGAATGTACCAATTTATAGCATGTATTAGTTTAGACTTGAACTTACAGCTATATATTTTTATATCATAAGCTTAAATTTCATAATGAGAAAACGACAAAAGTACTGACGCTTAGGTGAGAATAAAAAGCCCTCTTCAATATTATGTACAACTAAAGCCTTCCTTTTCTCGAAAAAGAGCCAACTTTCATTAGTAAAGCGGCTTAAAGACCAGCTAATACAAAAATATTTTATAAAAAACAAATGCGACACCCATTTTAGTTATTACCTACTAAGCCTTACCTTCTAATTTAATTAGTGTCAAAAATACAAATTGAAAATTGACACTGTAAAAGCTCACAGTGCCAATTTACCTTTAAGCTTAGAAATCGTTCTTCGGTTTTACATCTAGTAGCTGACCATTTTTAGCTATTTTGAAATAAACGTGATCACTACCGTTATTATTTGATGCTTGAACAACATAATAGTCACCGTTCTTGCTTATGACTGAAAACGCTTCTGAAGAAATATCTTGCCAAGAATCATTTAATTTTCCAACTTCAAAACCATAGTCTTTAAAGGTCAATTTTTTTATTGATTTAGCTGCGATACTAATCGCTTGTTGATCATTAATGTAGCCATGGGCATGATCACTATGTGCTAAAACACCAGTACTCATTAACGTAATACAAACTAAGACGATTGAAATTAATTTATTCATTGTTTTCTCCGGTTAAATTTTAAGTTTACTTTTTTAAGCCAATCACTTTAAATTGACCTTTTACTAAAAGTTGTATAGCCACGGGGTTATCTGAGTTGTTTTTCCAGTACCAGCCATGTGAGCCCCCAAATGGGGCGGTAAAGCTGCCCTTCATTTCGCTTAAATTGGCAATTGCATAGCTTTCGAAGTAACCGGTTGTGTCTCCTGCTGGCTCTCCGTGTAAATCAAAATGTAAAGAAGCGCCATCGGTCATCCATTCGTAGGTCATTTTTTCATATTGTTGCATCTCAAATTTATATTCAACCCCGCGATTTGCAGGGATAGTGACTTCAATTGTTTGAAACTCATCACTGCCCACTTGCAATGAATCTGATGTTTTAAGTGGTTTTTGCGCTGATGCCTGAGCTATTTTAGTAACGCCCAGTTGTTTACCGATCCCGGTTGGATCAATGTTATATTCTGCCGGAAGGATAAATAGCACAAAGGCGATTATCGCAACTAATGAAGCGGTGATACTGGCTTTTATAAGTGTTTTTGAACTAACTGTATGTTGCATATATTTCTCTAAATTAATTAATTATATAGCCGGTTAATTGAAGGCCGACTAGCATTAAGCCGGCACTCATTAACGCACCGTTGATAAATGTTGAAAAACGATGAAATGACGGCCGTTTACGCCACACATTAATGGCAATTAAAATAACTGCGAGCGCTAAAAATTGGCCAAGCTCTACGCCAATATTAAAGGCGATTAGGTTTGTCAGTAATCCATCTTCGGGTAATTGAAACTCTTGTAACTTGGTTGCTAGACCAAAGCCATGAAACAAACCAAAAATAAGCACCGCCATTTTTGTATTTGGCTGCCAATTAAAACAACGCTTAAACCCACCTAAGTTATCAAAGCCCTTATAAATAACTGAAAAACCAATAATAGCGTCAATTAAATAGGCATTAATCTGAATATCGCCAAGCACACCTAATAGTAACGTTGTGCTGTGGCCGATGGTGAACATGGTGACATACAGCAAAACCTCTTTACTGCGATACAAAAAGAAGATAACACCGATTAAAAACAATATATGGTCGTAACCGGTGATCATGTGCTTTGCACCAATATAAATAAATGGCACAAACTGTACGCCTTGGTTTTGCTCTAAAAAAGCGCGAGTGCTGTCATCAACTCCATGGGCCAAGGTCTCAAAGCTAAGAAAAGCCAAAACAAGCACCATAATCATTATGCTAACGTTTATTATTTTAGTTGACATCATGTTGCTCCAACGTTTCACTTTCAGTCAAAATAGACTCCTTTTCATTGTGTAAAAGTCGATACAGTGCGGGGATCACAAATAATGTTAGTAAGGTCGACGAAATAATGCCGCCAATTACCACGGTTGCTAAAGGCCGCTGTACTTCTGAGCCAATCCCTGTATTAAGTGCCATAGGAATAAATCCTAATGAGGCAACCAGTGCTGTAGTTATCACTGGGCGAAGACGTGTTAATGCCCCCTCTGTTATCGCTTGATTAAGCCCCATTCCTGAGCTGCGTAATTCACGAATAAACGATACCATTACCAAGCCGTTTAATATGGCAATGCCGGATAAAGCAATAAAACCGACCGCTGCAGATATTGAAAATGGAATATCACGTAACAGCAGTGCTGCAATTCCACCGGTAAGCGCTAAAGGCACACCGGTAAAAATAATCGCAGCATCTTTAAGTGAGTTTAAAGCTAAAATAAGCAAGCCTATAATCATTAACAATGTAACGGGCACAACCACACTCAAACGCTCAGAGGCCGATTGTAACTTTTGATACGTTCCTCCGTATTCAATCCAATAACCAGCAGGAATAGTGACTTTATCTTCAATAATTGTTTGAATATCTCCAACAAAGCTTCCTAAGTCACGTCCTCGTACATTGGTAGTCACTACAATACGACGTTTAGCATTTTCGCGATTAATTTGACTTGCGCCATTAGTGAGTTTGATTGTTGCTAACTCTTGGAGCGGCACAGCGCGACCATTAGGTAAATTAATAGGTAAGTAACCTATCTCTTGCACATTATTACGCTGCTGCTCTTCTAAACGAACAACAATATTAGAGCGGATATCCCCTTGATAATACTTACCTGCAATAGTCCCTCCTAATGCGGTGGCTAACTGTGACTGAATGTGTGCTTTGCTGATACCAAACTGGCTTAGCTTTTCAGTATTGGGTACAATTTCAAGCATTGGCAACCCGCTTGTTTGCTCTACCATTAAATCGGCAATACCGTCAACATTTCCAATAGCGGATTCAATCTCCTTACCTAACGCAGCAAGTGTTTCAAAGTCATCACCAAACACTTTAATTGCCAGCTCAGCGCGTACACCTGCTAATAATTCATTAAAGCGCATTTGAATTGGTTGTAAAAACTCATAGCGGTTACCTGGAATTGGCTTAACTAAGGCTGCTAACTCTTCAACAATTTGTGCTTTTGACTTATCAGGGTTTGGCCATTGCTCTCGTGGTTTTAGAATAATAAAGTTATCGGCTACGCTAGGGGGTACTGCATCTGTTGCTACATCTGCGGTGCCGATTTTTGCAAATACACGCTCGACTTCAGGCATCTGCGTAATTTTTTCTTCCAACACTTTTTGTAGCTCAATCGCTTGGCTTAATGATGTACCAGGAATACGAAGCGCATGCATGGCAATGTCTCCTTCATCAAGATTTGGTGCAAACTCGCTTCCTAAGCGTGTCGCTTGATAACCAAAGAATGTTACGAGTAAACAAGTTATTAGCACCACAGCCCAGCGGCCTTTTAATGCTAATGAGAGTACCGGCTTATAAATACGACTTAACCCCAGCATAATATGATTAGGTTTTTCTTTAATTGGCTTTTTAAATAATAGGGCGATCATTGCAGGCACAAATGTGATCGAAAGCGCCATTGAACAAAGCAAAGCAATCACAACCGTTAATGCCATTGGATGGAACATTTTTCCTTCAACGCCTTCAAGCGCGAAAATAGGTAAATAAACAACGGTGATGATGAATACACCGAATAAAGCGGGTCGAATAACCTCTCGTGTAGCCGTAAAAACAATGTCTAAACGTGCTTTTAAAGAAAGAGGGGTATCACCTCTCATACTTAAACGACGTAAGCAGTTTTCGACGATAATTATCGTACCATCAACCAATAGACCAAAATCTAATGCCCCTAAACTCATCAAGTTTGCACTGACTCGCGTATGTACCATACCGGTTATTGTCATCAACATTGCAAATGGGATCACTAAAGCCGTTAAAAATGCGGCTCTGAAATTCCCCAGTAATATAAATAATACAACAATAACTAAAATGGCCCCTTCGAGCAGGTTAGTTTGAACAGTATTAAGCGTTTTATCTACCAGTTTAGTTCGGTCATAGACGGCTTTTGCAACTATACCTTCGGGTAAACTGCCATTGATTTCTTTTAACTTTTCACCAACGCCTTGTGCAACTGTGCGACTGTTCTCACCTATTAACATGAACACGGTGCTCATCACCACTTCGCGGCCATTTTGTGTAGCAGCACCAGTACGCAATCCTTTGCCATCACTTATAGTGGCAACATCTTTAATAAACACTGCACTGCCGTCTATGGTTTTGATGGGTAAATTAGTGATTTCAGTTAAACCAGCAACCTGACCTGGGACACGAATTAACCATTGCGCACCGCTTTTTTCAATAAATCCGGTGCCTTGGTTTTGGTTGTTTTGACCAATAGCATCAACAACATCTGCTGAGGTAAGATTATAAGCCAGTAGTTTTTCAGGTTTAAACGCAACGAGAATTTCACGCTCGTAACCACCAATAGGGTTTACTTCAACAACACCTGGTACCCGCATTAATTGAGGGCGAATTGTCCAGTCATGTACTGTTCGTAAATCAATGGGGGTTATATCACTACCGTCGGGATTTTTAGCACCAGGCACAGCATCAACCGTAAACATAAAAATCTCACCTAATCCAGTAGCAATGGGACCAAGCTCAGGTAAAAGGTTTATCGGCAACTCCGAACGTGCACTAGACAACCGCTCATTAACCAACTGACGAGCAAAGTAAACATCGGTATTATCAGCAAAAATAGCAATAACCTGAGATAAACCATAACGAGACACTGAGCGTGTGTTTACAAGTCCTGGTAACCCCGCAAGTGCGTTTTCGAGGGGGAAAGTAACGCGTTGTTCAACCTCTAACGGCGTATAGCCTGGCGCTTCGGTGTTGATCATAACCTGAACATTGGTTATATCAGGTACTGCATCAATAGGCAGTTTAGTAAAATTCCATAAGCCTAATCCTGCAATGGCTAATACCATGACAAGAACGAGGATATTGCGCTTTATAGCAAAGCGTAAAATCGATTCTAACATTACGCTCTCCTAGTGATCGTGTGACGCGCCAGATTTTTCAATATCGGCTTTGATGACATAGCTATTTTCAGTAACATACTCGGTACCGGCAGGCAGTCCACCTAGTACTTCTATCCATGTTGCATCTGAACGACCCAGCTCAAGCATCCTGACTTCATATTCATCAGCGACTTTTGCATACACGACCGTAAAATCACGAAAGCTCTGTAAGCCTATTTTCTTTACCGCTAAAGGAACTTCAAAAGAAGCAGTTTCAATATCGGCTTTAACAAAACTCCCTTCCAACAAAGGCTCAGTCTGTTGTGCCAACGTAACCCACACCATTCTTGCCTGATCACTTCTAACTTTTGGCTCTATAAATGATACCTTACCAGCAATATTCACAAGACTACCTTCTGCCTTAATGCTCACTAGAGTGCCTTGAGATACTTTGCTGTAATCGCTCGGGTAGACAGCTAATTTAACGACAGATTGACTCGCGTCTGTGATAACAAGCAGTTCACGGTTATTCGTTTGCTCACCTGAATTAGCCATTTGTTTTGCGACAAAACCAGCAATAGGCGATTTTATCTCATAGGGGTTTAAACTTTCATTACTTTCAATCGTCATTAAAGTTTGGCCTTTATTTACTTTATCGCCAAGCTTTACATTTAAGTGCGTAATAACACCTTCAAAACGTGCAAAAACAGTGCGGTGCGCACTCGGCGGTAACCAAACCTGTCCATAAGCAGGGATCGTTTGATGAAGCTTTTGAGACCCTGCAATTGCAGTTTCAATCGCCATTGCATCTACTACTGCGGGTTCGATTTTTGTTCGCCCCTCTAGGTTATCGTATTGCCAACGATATGTTTTTCCTTGGTAGCTCGCATTTACTGTGACAATAAAAGAGTGCGGTTCGTAAATTTCCATATCCCCACGTAAAAAGTCACTTTGGCTAATAAACTTAATATCATCAATCACATTACCTAATCGGGTTAACGTAACCGTTAATTCAACATCGTCGGGATTAATTGGGTTTTTATTATCTGTTAACCATACTCTAAACTCAGGTGGTACGCCTGTTTCGAAAATCGCTAACTCCAATGCGAAGTTTCCTTCACGAAGCATACGACCATTATGCGGCCCTTTTTCAGGCTCTGCTTGCTCTGTAGTAGGTGTTGATACTGCGCTAGCGGGTAAATGTACCCCCGCGCTGAGGCCGAGTAATACGGCAACGGTTATGGAGGAAATAAAGTTTGTCGTTTTCATAAATAATCTCATTGTTCTATCGATGCGCCAGTAAGACGCTGAATTTCTATATGTTGTAAATGTAAGCTTTCATAAGCGCTAAGTAGTTCTGATTGCGCGCTTAATTGCGCCTGACGCACGCTACTCCACTGGTTGTAATTCAATTTACCAACGTTAAATGCTTGTTTTGCTTGGGTAAGCGCGGTTTCTAGCGTGGGAATGATTTCATTTTTTGAGGTGGTAATTACATGAACAGAATGCTTAACTTCTTGAAGCAAAGCATAAAGCTGGCTATTAGCTTGTTGAGTTAAACTCTTCGCTTGCGCTGTTAATACATCTTGCTCGGCACGTAACTTAGCGACCGTTCCGGCATTGCTGCCAGATGCTCCCCACGGAATAGAAACACCGGCCACGAGCCCATAGTCATCCGTTGATTCATAACGACGTAAGCCTGTTGTAAATTGCCATTGTGGTTTTGCTTCAATTTGAGCTAATTCAATGTGTGATTGTGCAATACGTTTTTGACTTGCTAACTGCATCAAACGAGGCGCATTTTTAAAGCGCTCGAACTGTGACTGAAAATCTACAATTTTAGGTAACTGCAATAAGTTACCTGTAAGTGTAAAGTCAGTGCGAGGCTCTGCCCACAAGGCTGAAAGCTGATATTTTCCGCTGGCTATTTCATGCTCAAGATCTTCGACAAGTAATTTTTGTTTAATTAGTTCAGCTTTGGCTAAATTTTTATCAATAGCCAACGACTGACCAATACGAACTCGTTTATCTATTGCATTTACAACTTCATTCGCTTGTCTTACTGCCATTTTATTGAGCTTTAGTGCCTCTTCTTTCACCAGTAGTTGAATAAATTGCTTCGCAGTCATCGCGGCTAAATCAAGTGCAATAATTTGTTTATCTAAACGTAACTGCTCAAGTTCAGACTGGCTTGCTTTTACGCGACTATCAATTTGCTCTTGTTGAATCAGCCAAGAGAAAGTTAAGGTTGATTGCATATTTTGCAAACCACTATGCTCACCTGTCCCAAAAGCATCTTCAACCATTAAGCCTATTTGTGGTCTTTGGCCTATACTTGCTTGCTTTATTTTGCCTTGCTGGGCTTTATCTCGATAAAAGAAGCCCTGTAACTGCGGGTTGTTAGCAAGCGTGAATGAGATGGCTTGCTTTAGATTTAATGTTTGATAAGCCTCAGCACTTGCAAAACACGGCAGTGCTGTAAAAGCCATCAATACCCCCACAAAAAACCGACTGCCAATCGGTTTTTTGTGGGTGAAATGACTACTAAATGATTTCATTTTAATCCTTACTTAGTGGATGAAAAAAGTTTCGATAAGATGGTGGACACTATCGACAGTCGACAGTGTGAATAAACTGATAACCACAAAGCTAAACAAAGTGATCATTAAAAGTAGCTTAGGCGTAGTGGAGATTGGCATTAACAATGTTTGTATACGCTGAGTTATTTGCTCATTACTAAAATGACTCATGTATATATTGTCATTCGTAATATGTTGTTGTCGTTGAAATCGAGCAACATTAATAAGTGCTTGAGCCACATCTAAGCCATCAAAACTTTGCGTTGCACCGACATCAGCAATTTGTTCTGTTAAAGCCGTATAAGATTGCTGTAACGCCGCGCGCGTTGACGCAGGAAAACACCAACCAAATAGACTAAACAGTGTTTTAAAAAGCGGATCTCGGGCTTTTAAATGTGCTAGTTCATGCTGTATGACTATGTGTACTGTTTTTTCATCAAGTGCTTGTAATCCGCTGGTTATATATACTTTTGGATTGAAAAAACCAACAGTAAATGCCTCTGGTATAAGGTGTTCAATAACGTGTACAGACTGGTTTGGATAATCTTTGTGAGGTTGAGTATTTGATAAAGCCAACAGACTGCTCATTGCTGAACTATGTCTATTAAGACTAAAAAATGCATGTACGCTAGCACTTGCCATCAAACAAACAGCCGATATAAGCAATACCGAATGCCAACTATATACAGAGAAAACCTCAAGGTGATGCCAGTGAGCGACTCCTTGCCACCAATTAGACATTGGATTTTGATGTGCCTGCCAAAATACAGCTGCACACAATAATGAGATCCACCAAGGGCTGCTAATAGTTAACCAAAGCATGAACTTACGCTCGGTAAACTGGAAAATAGTAAGTTTTTTACAAAGCGAGGTGTGGAAGAAGGAAATCAATATGATCACACAAATAAAAGCGGTCACCGCTGCGCTCGCTAGATTTAAAAACACGGCCCAATTTCCAACAATCATGTTTACACTTTTCCGCTTCGTAGTTTTCGCTGCTGCTCTATAAGTTTTTCGAGCTCATCTAATTGTGTATCATTAAAATTAGTCGAAGTAGAAGAAAATGCAGCAATTAAACTGTTTTCACCCTCTTCAACAAAGTCAGCTGTAATATCATTTATTAAAGTAGCTATAAGCGAGTTACGATCAACTTTAGTTCGGTAATTATAAGCATGACCCTGCTTAGTTCTGCTAAGAAGGCCTTTTTTATAAAGTCTTTCAAGGGTGCTTTGAATAGTATTGAGAGTGCAGCCACGTGTTTTACCTAAACGACTGTGCACATGCTTTGCATCCGCTTCTTTAGAAGACCACAAATATTGAAGTACTAGTTTTTCTAATTCGCCTAACTGCATAATCAAATATCTCTTAACAACATAGCCATATCATGGCAAAATAAAAACCGATAGGCAATTCGGTTTTTATTTTTTATTTAAAAAGGAAAGTAATACATGGGTTGGATAATTTTTAAATACTTAGTGACAGCAGCAATTGTTGTAGCGGTTTCAGAGGTCGCAAAGCGCAGTGATAAACTCGGAGCACTAATTGTAGCACTTCCATTGGTAACCATTTTAGCGATGATTTGGTTGTACGTTGAAAAACAGCCGCCAGAGAAAATTGCGAGTCATGCCTGGTACACATTTTGGTATGTTGTGCCTACCTTACCGATGTTTTTAATATTTCCATCATTACTACACCGATTTGGTTTTTGGCCATCACTCGGCCTCAGCGCCTTAATAACTTGTTTTATTTTTGGAGTGTTTGCATTCGTCGTTAGTAAATTTGGAATAAATTTATTACCCTAAAAGTTGTTTCTGAAATTAATAATATGGTGAAATCAAGGATGTAGCTGAGGCAATAATTTCGATACTTATCTCTAAAAAATTTCCCATTACTTAGCAGAGTCAAATAAAAGCTAGCCTTATTTATGTACTAAGAGTGATAATATAAACAGAATATGGCTCATTTTATGGAACTATAAAAATGCTTCTATAACTCTAGTTCTAAGTGATTTAATTTGTATACTGCTCAATGAACAACCTGAAAGCAGCTCATAATAAGCTAAACCGCGCTCTGAAGTTAGGCCCCCTAGAACGAGTTTATCAAGGTTTTCTTTTAACTTATTATCCCTGTTTATTTTTGGCAATGTTAAAGGTCTAAATGTATCTTTTCTCACCAAAGTTGTGTCACATTCCATATCAACATAAGAGCAACTATCTGGTATATCAATATTAATACGCTCAGCAAACTCAATTAAGCTTGTTTCTGCAAATGTGAATAACCAGGCGAATTCAACTTTACCTTTGCCAGACCTAAGAATGCGCCCTAGAACTTGCCTAAAATACAACTCTGTTTTTATAGAGCTTAAATGACAACATACTTGTAGCCTAGGTATGTCGGTCCCTTCACTGATCATACCAACACTAACGATCCACTGTTCAGTAGATGACTTAAATGAGTTGATCTTCTGTGTTGAATTATCGTGTAAGTAAGTAACTATGGTTGACGTTTGATTAAATTCTTCAATTAATAAGCTGTTTATCATTTCAGCGTGCTTAACTGAAGACGCAACAACTAGGCCGCCGGCAGCCGGGTTTGAAGCTCTTATCTCCGACAGTTTTAATACGGCTAACTTCAATAAATACCTAAGTGCAGAGTCATTATTAAGTACCTCTTGGTACGCTGATTGAGCTTGTTTAACAAATTCAGCTATTGATCCATATGTATCTTGGCCATCCGAAATACTATTGCTATCAACTAAAACTATTTTTGGCTCTCTACAGACGTTATCTCTAATAGCTTGACTCAAGCTGTATTGATAATCGCATATCAACTCACCTTCTGGGTCAGAATAATTCACTAAAGCAATAGGAAGGGCGTCTGAGCGCCAAGGAGTGCCCGATAGCGCAAGTGTGTAAGTTGCAATATCCTGTAAATGGAAAACAACTTTCTCACCCCACGTATTGATTTTAGATTTATCTTGCGAGAATGAGCAGTGATGTATTTCATCAAAAATAAAAAATGTACGATACTTTCTAAGCCCATCCCAAGTACTTTCAGGAATAGAGCATAAGCTTTGATAAGTCATAGAGGCACCTACAGCCGTAAATGAGCCATCAAACGAACACCCAATTATTTTTCCAAATGTTCTTTTGATATTATTAGCCACTTCAACCGATGGTGAAAAGCAGATCACTCTATCTATCATTCCTTTATCAAATAACGTTTTGGCCAATGAAGCTGCCATTATTGTTTTACCAGCACCAGGAGTGGCCTGACATAGAAAGTGCTTATCAATAGCTGTATATTTTTTTACTGCTAACTCAACACATTCCCTTTGCCAACTTCTCAGCATTGCCGTGCACCATTATCCAAAGAGGCCAATATATTAGTTAAAGCGTTAACTTTTCCTAATAACTTCGCTGAATTATTTTTAGCATCGTCTAATGCAGAATAAAACAAGCTAAGGTGCTCAGGGAATCGCTTTTGTAGAGCTTTATATTCATCAACTTCCCCTAACAAAATCGCAAGCTCAGCCTCAAACTGTTTCTTTTCATTCAATAAAGTTTCAACAAGCGGTGATGCTTGATTATTAGTATGACTGCTAATTGATTTTTCTTTTTCAATTACAACTTGTTTCGCCACAAACGTAGCGTTATTAAACAGCTCAGTTTTAAAATACTTTTTATGGCGGCCACTTCCTTTTGTTTTTAAGAGCTCTTTTCGTTCAAGCGCTGTAATTTGCCTATAAATGAATTTACGCGCCTCATCGATATCTTGATATTTATC
This sequence comes from Pseudoalteromonas sp. BSi20439, assembly GCF_000241165.1. Classification (NCBI taxonomy): domain Bacteria; kingdom Pseudomonadati; phylum Pseudomonadota; class Gammaproteobacteria; order Alteromonadales; family Pseudoalteromonadaceae; genus Pseudoalteromonas; species Pseudoalteromonas sp. BSi20439. The sequence goes on along the minus strand of NZ_BADW01000142.1, from coordinate 5,916 downwards.
AGTTACGGTTAATAACTCATCTCTGAGCTCGACAATTGTAAAACCATTGCACTCTTTTTCGATCAAAAGGGAGTAAATGTGTTGGTTTAATTTGATAACTTGGGGCATTTCTTATACTACAACAATTAAGAAAACTTAGGGTTGCTAAGTATATAGAACAATGCAAAACTTAGAAATACTAAGTTTTATGCTCGAGAGTGATTTTAAGAACATTCCCACAAATAGAACTTAGGATTCCTAAGTGTACAAACCTTTGTAAAACTTAGACAATCTAAGCTATTAGAGACTGAAAAATGATGCTTCTGTGTTCCAAAATCCAATTCCAATTAGACTCAAACAAGCCCGCGCTAAGTCAGGTATTACTCAAAAGCAACTGGGTATACTTATCGGTATGGATGAAAACTCAGCGAGTGGTCGCATGAACCACTATGAAAAAGGCCGTCATATTCCAGATTTAACGACTCTAAAAAAGATCGCTAATGAACTAAATGTTCCATTGAATTATTTTTTCTGTGAAGATGAGACAACAGCAGAACTAGCAATTGAAATATCAAAGTTAGATACAGAGAAAAAGCTTTTATTAATTCAAGAGCTTAAAGGACCATCTAAATAGCTATATTGTACCCATACACAAGGAAGGTTAAATGCGATTTAATGAAAATGGACCTAATATTCCAGATGAACTTCTTGATAAATGTGACCACGGCAAAGTAGTTTTATTTTGTGGGGCTGGTGTTTCTTTTAACTCTGGACTACCAAGCTTTATAGAACTAACAAAAGCTGTAATTGATTTTTTTTCTCCACTAGAAAGCTCCGAGGTTTACCAAGAGTTCTTACCTTGGATCACCGAAAACTCTAATAAGTCACATCTAAGAACTCCATTGGATCAAATTTTCCACTTGCTATACCAAGACTATGGACGTGACGAAGTTAATCAAATCGTTGCCAGGGTACTTTCCAAATCTAATTCTATTGATGATGTTGGCAAGGAGCATGGTATATTAAAACTCTTATCCAGTGGTCAAAGCGGTAAACCAAAAATAGTAACTACAAATTTTGACCTACTTTTTGAGCAGAACGAAATCCTCTCTTATAGTGAACCTCCATTTTTCCCTGATTTATCATCCGGCGCAAGTCTCGAAGCAATAACCTATTTGCATGGCAGGCTAAAAGATCCGTCTGAAAAACATCATCCTTATATTTTAAGTAGCGCAGATTTTGGAAGAGCATATTTATCCGAAGGTTGGGCAACTAAATTTATAATTCAATTATTAGAGGTATACACAGTTGTTTTAGTCGGCTATCAAGCTGAAGATCCTCAGGTGAAATATTTACTTCAGGGACTTAATCATGATGAAAAGTTTGACCGGACAAAAATTTACGCATTTGATAAAGGTGAGGCTGAAGACATCGAAGTCAAATGGCGTGATCGCGGTGTAACTGCAATAGCATACCCTGACCATAGTGATTTATGGGAAACACTTTCTATTTGGTCAGAAAAAGTCGATAAGCCAAAAAAATGGATAAGTTACATATTAAACCTTGCAGCCTCAAGCCCAAGGCAGTTGAAATCATTCCAAAGAGGCCAAGTTGCTAATTTTCTTACTACCTCAGCTGGGGCTAAATTATTTAGTACTACAGAGCCCACACCTTTAGCTGAATGGTTATGTGTTTTTGACCCGCAAATAAGGATAGGAAACCCGAGTAAAGGTCACAATTTTAGGGATAGTGATGGCGAATCATTTGACCCATTTATTGAGTATGGACTAGACGATGATCCTTCGAGACCGGTGGATAAAGAAAACTACAATTTACCAACACTACCACATAAAAACTATTTATCATGGTTACCGTGTGACAATATTGCAACTGAAGATATGGACTTGCGCTCAAACAATAACTTGATATCACCTAGACTCTGGTATATCACAAATTGGATAGTAAAGAACTTAGACGATCCTGTCATTGCATGGTGGGCCATTAGAAAAAGAGCTTTGCATAACGCCTTAAAAGAAAGAATCTTAGTGAAGCTTTATAGTGCCAATTCACTTCCCGCTAAGGCACAAAAAATACTAGGCTTTATAGCTAGCAAGCAGTTTGAGAGTAGTGAATGGTTTAACCCGTCCCATAACTACTATAGATTTCAAGATCTAATAAAAAATGAAGGATGGAATTTAACAACCTTGCGTTTTTATGAGACAAAGTTAGAGCCTTTCGTAGAGTTTGAAAACCCTTATGGTATACATGCATCAAAGCCTCCTTTAAAAGCATGGAGTGCAATACATTTATCTGATATTTGTAATTTCGAAATAAAGTTTCCTTTAAAGCTTAACCCTAGTATTGAAGTTCCATATGACAACTTGTACAGAATATTGCAAGCTACTTTAACCCACTTGGAATACGCTAGTGATTTATCAGATGAGTTTGGCCACAAGCACTTTTATAATACTCCTTCGTGTTATCCAGACCCTAATGAAGACACTTACAACTTAGAAGAGCACAGCTCATTTTATTTCTTTATTGAAAACTTTAAACGATTAGTTGATAAGTTTCCTTCACAGGCAAAAGCGCTTAGCTTTAATTTAAATTTAAAAAACTCCTTATATTTTAATAAACTAAGCTTATATTCATTTGGGTTTAACTCTATTTTCTCCGCTTCAGAAGCCGCAAACTACGTATTATCAATTGATCTAGAATACTTTTGGAATAGAAGTTATCAACTCGATTTGCTTCGTTTATTAGAAAAACGATGGAAAGATTTTTCTAATACAAATAAAGAAAAGCTAGTTAAAAAAATCTTAGATGGTCCTAATAAATCTAAACAAATAACAGATGAAGAATTTCAAATTTTCAAGAACTTAGAGATATTTCGCTACATTAAATGGTGTGAACTCAGTCAATTGGTACTGCCTGAAAAGTACAGAAAAAAAATCGATATGATCATATCCATGCATCAAGACTGGCAGGTTAAAGAACCGGCAGAGCTGGTGCATAACACATCTGTAAAAGTTCATGGAATTACAATTGATGAAGAAGCTGATTTAATCATTAATGCGCCTATTAGTGAAGTAATTAAAAGATCAATACAAGTTTATAATAGAGGCTTTGAAGAATATACAGCTAGGAGGCCATTTGATGGCTTAGTAAAACTTAGGTCTAAAAAAGCGTTATTAGCATTGTCGTATTTGAGTAAAAGAAAAGATAACCCAAAGTATTTCTGGTCGGTTTTATTAGATAATTGGCCGGATAGTGCAAGCAGAAAGACTAAAATTACATTACTAAATCGGCTTTATTTATTACCTAAAGAGATATTAACTGAGCTAAGTTATCACTTAGGTAATTGGCTTGATCGCCACGGACAAATCTATCTAAAAGAGTTGCCCAACTTATGCTATAAATTTTTTGACCACTGTACATTAGTAGTTTTAAGGGGTAAGCAAGGTGCTTCGAAATCCAAGGAGACTTCATTAAGTCATATTACATGGGTTGAAGCTAAAAGTAGCCTGACAGGGGCTATTCTTAATACATATATTCAAGAAATTGACTCCTATCGTTTAGACAAAGATGCTGAAATACCAAGCATATTTAAAGACAAAATTGAACAATTTTTAATAAGTGAAGATACTGTTAGCGCTTACGCATCAGCAATACTCTCTTATCAAATAAGTTGGTTACATTATATAGACTCTTCTTGGGTTCAAAGCTTCCTGTTGCCATTACTAAATCTAGATAATAAGTTATCTGGTCCTGCTTGGAGTGGTGTGATTGCAAATAAATTACCATCTGTCGAAGTAAGCGTCCTATTGAAGCCAAAGATTACTCATCTATTCCCCAAAATTTATGAATGGGCTTGGGATCAGAGACTCATAGAGGCCACATCACATAAAATAATTGAGCTTGCCTTACCTTCATATAAAGGTAAGGATAAAATAAACGCTTCAGATGCTAAAAATTGCTTTAGAAATATGAGAGAAAAAGAAAGAGCAGCGGTAATTCGTTATTTGAGTAAGGGCTTTGCAAAAAATTCTAATGAATGTCTTAGAGACGTAACTACTATTATCGAGAGTATTTGGCCCAGAGAGAGAAAATACAGAACTAAAGAACAAACTTCTGCATGGATTAACTTATTAGAGAAGTCTGGTAGCTATTTTCCCAACTTATTTCACTCTATGGAGTGGTGTTTAACACCATTGGAAGTTCAACATCATTGGTTAAATTCATTTGCACGCAATACTTCAGATTCAATTCCATTAGCATCTCAATTTCCCAATGAGGTTCTAAGCCTGTGTGATTTGATAATACCAAAAGAGACACGTTCATCCCTTTATCACTTAAAAGAAGTTCTAGATCTTATAGAGCAAGCAAACAATGATATTGTTAATAATCAGCAATTTATGAAACTAACTAAAATATGTGAAAATAATTAACTTACAATTAAGAGGTTAGAATGGATATAAACCTTTTGGTTCAGCTCATTACAACAATAACAGCGTTATTAGCTATTGGGCTTACCTATTGGACTATTAGAACACAACAAAAACACAATAAACTATCGGTTGCACCAAGGCTAAGTGACTGGCTTCATACGGACGATAGCTCCATTTGTTTTGATATAATCAATAAAGGGCTAGGTACTGCACAAGTTAGATCATTTGAGTTCATTGTTAATGATAAAAGCATCTCTTGGCCTGAACTTGATAGTGATATTCGTAATTATTTTAAAGCTGAGTTAGACACTAAGAATATATATACATCAAGTTTATCTGCCACGAGCTACATAGCTCAAAATGAAAAAGTATGTATTCTTAAATTACATTTTTTACCTGGAATGGATATGAGCTCTATCGAGAAGAGACTAACTACCAGATATCAACTAAAAATAGAATATGCCTCGTTATATGAGCAAGTATATTTTTACAGCTCCCCCCTTGAGAGTTAATAGTATTTAGGTGTATGTAATGATGAAAAATGAAGTGGAAAAAGAAATCTTTGAGCTGCAAATACAATTTACTGAGTTAATGCGCCTATTTGATGACAAAGAAATAAATTTGGATGTTATCTCAGTCAAATATTCCAAATTAAAACAACAAGTAAATGGTCGTGTAAACGATTTAGAAAAAGCTAAAAAGAATAATCGGCTCAATGAATATGAAGGCTATTTCTTACTTCCATGCATGAAGAAGATAAGCCTCAGCTGTAATGCTAGAGTAGGTTCAAAAGATAAATCCGCACTAAGCTCATCTATATATGATGGTGAGGATTATTGCTCATATTGGCTGACAGAAATAAGAAGCTGTTGAATTACTTTTAGGTAAACAATTAATGTCAAACCAAATAGAAATATCTATTGTTAGATCGCAACGACTTATATCTGCTGCAAAAACTTTGCTAGATTTAATCGAAGACGATGAGCTATTTTTGTGCGATAAGCGAGAGCCCTTTGTTTTACTTTGCGCTTTAGCAATAGAAGCAATACTAAATGAAGCTCTAAGCGACTTAAAATACTTATTGCAAGAACAAGAGCTAGGCAAAAGCTTAATTGATGCCTTTGCGACTATGGGGTTACAAGCAAAGCTTAATAGTTTGTTTTATATTCTATCTAAGGGGCGCTATACAATAAATAAATCTTCAAACTGTTATTCATATTTGAGAAAAATTATAAAAGCTAGAAACATAAGTGCTCACCCAAAACCTGTTGAATTGGGTTCATTTGAAATTTGCATGTACAAAAATACCGATGGTTTTGATTCTTTTTTGCTGCCAAAAGAAGTGTTTACTAAAGGGCTGTTGCAATCCGATATTTTTACGGCTCAAGAATTAAAAAACTGCTTATTAAATATTCTTTTATTACAAAACACCCTCAAATATATAGTCAGAAAAGATCCCCTAGAAAACAGAGAACTCTTACTAGAGATT
>NZ_BADW01000143.1:0-1351 GCF_000241165.1 Pseudoalteromonas sp. BSi20439 | reverse complement strand
CATCATACGGTGAGTTATCAACAACTGCGCGTGTGTCAGCACCTTCAATCATGCAGAACGGGTCAGCTCGGTTATCAAGCATGGCAATGTGATAACTGTGGGGAGTCGCAAAAGATTGGATGTAGCTGTCGAGACCGTCATTGCCCGCGTTGCCAAGGCATGGCTACGGCTAAATGGGTGCAAAAACAGCAGGAGGATTTATTACCATGTAGGTATTTCCACCTTGTTTTTACACTCCCGCATGAGTTGAATATCATTGCGCACTACAACCCAAACGCGTTGTATCAGTGTTTATTCAAAGCCACATGGCAAACGCTGAGTAAATTTGCGAAACGAAAGAGGCATGGTCAGTTAGGCATGACAAGTGTACTGCATACGTGGGGGCAAAACTTAGGTCAGCATATCCATTTACACTGTTTGATACCCGCAGGCGCGCTTGATAAAGCGCACTGGTATGAAATAGAAAAAGGCTATTTATACCCCGTTAAAGCATTATCAACAGTGTTCAGAGGGAAAATGCTGGCGGCGCTCAATGAATGCGATAGTTCATTCGCGAAGGTAAGCACGCCAACCAAATGGTGCGTGTATAGCAAAGCCTGTTTAACGTACAGTGAAAAGCTAGTTAGTTACCTTGCTCGTTATACCCGAAAAGGCGTGATGTCAGAATCGCGATTAGTGTCAGCGACTGAAGAAACAGTGAGCTTTAAATACCGCGATTATGCAGATAACAACCGCGATAAAGTCATGACTCTGAGTTGTGATGAATTTTTACGGCGCTACTTACAACATGTATTGCCCAAAGGGTTTATGCGCATTCGCCACTATGGCTTTTTAGCTAATGCGTGTCGCAAGCGAAAGTTAGCATTAATAAGGTCACAAGAATCACACAGAGGTAAAGTGGAGAAGCTAAAGACAGAAAACGTAACACTGATACCGCATTGGCCTTGCCAGTCATGCAAGACAGGTACCTTACGATTTATTGGTGTGATGAATATAGATGTGGCGACAAATAAAATAGCGCGAACGAGTTAGCAGTCTTGCTTGCTGCATCAAATCAATGAGTTAACCTGCTTAATTGCTCAGGCTAGCGGCCTCTGTACGTGTAAAAAATATAATTGCTTATTAAGCCAAATTTAGGTGTAATGAATACATAATAAGCGCTGAGCAATGCAGGGAAAGCTTACATAACACTAGCTAAGCTGATTAAATTAGCAAGGAAAGTGAGAGCCTTCAAAAAGCAAATTCCCATAGCATAAACAACACCAACTCTGACACATCGAGCAGGTAGCGGCTCAGTCCAACAAGCGATTATGCAACACAAACAGCGTGTCGCATAAATACTAAAATGTTA
>NZ_BADW01000144.1:0-5960 GCF_000241165.1 Pseudoalteromonas sp. BSi20439 | reverse complement strand
CCCATAAGTTGACCAACGTTATGTTGAGAAAACGCCCCGCCAAAATATCCAAATGGCGGGGCGTTTGTGGTTTTTGGTGTGATATATAGCGCAGCATCACACCAACTAGCGCAAAGCCCTTTGCAAGCTAGCCCGTAACATAATGTAGATTTATGGGTTGTATTTTATACCCGATTATAATTTTCACATGGCGACAGCCGATAGCGGAGCGGAAACCAAACCAACTTAATCATATTAAAAATGTTCTGGCTGCACTGACTAAATCAATATCACGAAATTAAATTCGCCCCTCTGATAAACCAAACCCATATTTGAAATAAAACCGATGTACCGAAATAGGCACAGGTGTTTAGAGTCCACATACTTTAATAGTGGACTCTAGTCCGGATTTCGGACTTTTAAGCTTTAGATCTCTCTTTTTTCTTTTTAACAAATTTTTCGTAATCTTCATCGGTAACAAGCTCTAATCCTTTTGAAATAAGAATTTTAAGTATTTCCGTATCCTTTAATGATGCTTGTGTGGCCACTACCGCTCTTACGTGTTCCTTTTCTACTTTTCTCCATGTTACGTCATCTATGTGTTTACTGGGCATTACATGTCTCTTCGATTCTAAGAATTCATTTAATTATAAACTTATATTCAAAGTTTCTTGCAATCTGATTTCTTAGAAACTATTATTTCGGCTAAATATAATTTCTAAGTTTCTAAGAAAGCTAAATGATTGACCTCTTAACTATAAAGATACCTTTCGTTGAATCGATTGTTGCTATGTCTCCAGACGGGACTAATGGCCTAATCGATTTGCGTGAGTGTCAAAAAAGAGGTTGCAGGATGGAAGCAGGGGACGTCACTTTCACTACTAATGACTATCGCCTAGACGCTGAAAATATTTGTGTTGCTGAGGTTTCCGCACTTCGTCACCCATTCGAATCATTACCTAGCTCTTGGGGAACGTTGGCATTTAAAGTCAGGGCAGGGGGTGAAAATTATTACCCGTTCATCGAATTAAAAGCTAGCCCGGCAAAGCTGTTACAAGGTCACAACGTTTACGGTTCGTGTGATGTGATGTTGTGTATTGATTCACTAATCACCGCGTTTTGTTACGCAATGCCAGACATGGCCGAAATATTAGAATTTAACAATGCCGAACTTGCACAAATAGATTGCACGTTTAGCGCTCACTTAAAAACCGAGTCAGATAGTCGAAACGTAATTCATGCATTACGCAACATATCAAACGGTCAAACAAGGGGCGCTAAATCTGCATTCGACACAACTGCATATTTTGGCAAAGGCTCACGTCATAAACGACTAAAAGCCTACTTAAAGCAATTTGAGTTGCAAGACCAAATTAACAAAGCACAAGCAAAATACGACAAAACCAAAAGCCAAGTTTTTAAAAATCAGCTTGAAGCTATGACAGCACCAGAAGTACAAGAATTCGCAAAAAATGCATTACGCCTAGAAGCTAGCATTATGCCACGCATGTTAAAACGTCTTGGTATACCGACTAACTTATGGGCATTTGAAACTTATAGCGGGTCATTTGATGGGTGTTTAATTCAGCAATTATGGAATCAATCTTGGCAAGACATATTTAAAACGTTCGAAGGTGCAAACATGCGTACTTATTCAGATACTGAAATTCAAGAAAATTTGAGACAGCATTTTAAAACCGAAACTAAAAAGGGTTTCAGTTTTTCAAAAGCCGACCGCTTATTTCGTTTCTTTAGAATGGTTAAACATGAGGGCTGGGAAGAGGTTAAAGACTCAACGCCTAAAGCAACTTTTCACGACAATATTAAATTGCTTACCGAAGTTGTACCAAAAGCTTACCTACAAAATTTACAAGCAACTGCATCAAATGTCGTTCCGCTTATTCGTTTTGTAAATGTCGATTTTGAACAACAACACCCGAGCAACTGGGTAGAACCTCAGCGCTTATCTGACCAATTAGAACTACCTGAAAACCGCGAACTTTTAAGACTGGTTTCATGACCACAACCAACCAATTCATTGACGGACAACAAACCGCAATTGATTTATATAACGAGGAATTAAGAACCATGACTATGATAATTGAAATACTAGGTACTAACGGCGCAAACGTTCCAACACCAAGAACTTTCCCAGCTAAGGGCGATAAACCATCACGCACAGTATACGAACAAAAAGCGTATGCACACATGGGCGGTATTTTCCCTGTTGAATTTAAAATCACACACGATGACCACAACAACGCATACCCAGTTGGCAAGTACGAGCTTGCTGGTTCATCGTTCAAAGTTAACCAATACGGCCAATTAGAATTAGACCGTTTTGGAATGGCATTAACACCTTATGCAGATTTTGCAGATAAAAAGGCAAGCTAATGCAATGTATTTATCTAAATGCTGACGGCACTTTAACCCCAACGAGTGAAACACTTGAACAGTGCTCCGGTTATGTTCTTGTTCCTTCACACGATGCGGCTGCTTATGTTGAAAGCATTCAGATAACAGCTCTCGAAGTAGGGAGCGCTTTTACTTGGGCTTTTGCCCTAATCATTACCCTCGGGTTTTTATCCTTCAAAGTGAAGGCTTCTCGAATGGTTATAAATAAACTTTAAGGAATATAAAAATGACTGATATTTTTGCTGCTGTAGACATGGCTGGTGTTGCAACTTTCGTTGGCGCAACTGGTGTTTTAATCGTTGGCGTTGCGTTGGCTTATAAGGGTATTACTCTTGCTAAGCGCGCAGTTGCTAAAGCATAAGGAACTGAATATGGGCGGCCTAATTGTCGCCCTTATCTACACAATATGTGCATTGATAGGGGCAATAGCTGGTTACATAGTTTGCAAGAACTTCGGTTGGGGATAACAGCCAATGAAATATCTAATTTTTACACTGGCGCTTATTAGCGCTTTTTTTGTTTCTGCTGAACCTGACATGAGTGATTTAGTATCACCTAAGCAAGTTTCAACTGGCACTTGTGGTTTAGTTACTGATATTAATTCTATTATCAATGATTCTGACGGTGACTCATGCGTTCAATATATCAGAGGTCTTATCGAGTCTGATTCATCTTATAAGAGGATTGATAACGTATGGCTTGATGGTGAAGCTGTAATGTTTACAGGTAAAACATCATATGAAACAACTTTTAGGGTTGGTATTTTCCGCGTCAATTCATCAACCCCAACATGCCCTCCAGATTCACATCCGAATTATATAATATCTGTAGGTGAAGGATCTTCACTTATGTGTGCTAAAGAGTTTGTTCCACCGCCTCAACCTGACCCAGATGCTAAGTGCGATGAGTTCGGCAATAATTCAATGCTCCCCCCTAAAGATGGTGTTGGTACTCCTGGTCAAACTGCATGTTATACAAATCCAACAACTGGCAAAAGTTGTCAATATTCACAAGGTCACGATAACTTTACTGCGACTGGTAAAGACTGTGATGGTGATGAAAACGACTATGGTGATAAGCCAACTCCACAACCACCGCCTGACGGTAATGATGATAACTGTTATGACTATGGGTCGTTGGGTGGTGTCTTAATTTGTGATGTTGACCCGAACCAAGGCTGCAACGCATTACTGATTAACGGCCAAACACAATACCAATGCCCTCCCGGGTGCGGCTCTATGGATGGTGTTTATTTCTGTACTTATGATGATTTAGACGGGGATGGTAAAGCCGATGATAAAAACGGAAATGGCGTACCAGATAAAGATGAAACCTGTGTAAATGGCCGCTGCACTCCAAACCCAGACCCCAACGAAACACCAAACCCAGACGCGCCTGATATGACTCAAACAAATAATAAGCTTGATGGCATTAAAGGTGAGCTTGGCTTTGTTGGCGGAAAACTCGATAAAACAAATCAAGCACTCGATGGTATTAACTCAGGTATTCAGGGTTTAAAAAAGTCACAAGATAAATCAAACGGTTTATTAACAGATGTCGAAAAAAATACAAAACTAACTGCTGGCAATACCGATGCAATCTCAGGAAATACAAAAGGGATTCTCGATACATTATCTGAAACCGATGTTGGAAATACATTTAATCCAGATGCATCACTGAGTTTTTACGAGTCAAGTTATGAAAATGGGTTTAGTGGTGTATGGGAAGAAAAAAGCACAGCGTTTAAACAAACTGAAACCTTTCAATTCTTAGAGCAGTTTAAATTTAATGCTGGCGGCTCTGCTCCTGATACTCAAATGTGTTTTAACTTGGGTGGCTCAATGGATTTTGGCTGCGCTGAACTTCCAACACCTAGTCCCCAGTTGCTAGCAATTATCAGGGTTTTTATTTTAATCACTGCGGCTTTCTTGTGCCGTGCATTAATTTTTGGAGGTTAACATGTTGGACTGGTTAGCTAATACATGGAATGAAGCAAAGCAATTTTTTTATAGTCTAGTTTTGACTGTTCAGGAAATTTACAAAGATATGTTCATATGGGTTTTTGAAAGTTTTATGGACATTTCTTTGCTGGCCATTAGTGGTCTAGATAGTTTTTTCTCAGGCCTTGATGTTGCAAGTTACTTCAATTCTTTACCACCCGAGGTTAGTTATTACGCATCAGCAATAGGCTTATCTCAAGCTATGGGAATGGTAATAATCGCCATAACAGTGCGAATGATATTGCAACTAATACCATTTGTTAGATTAGGGAGCTAAGAAATGATTCACGGCATATCAGGAAGAACTGGCGGCGGTAAAAGCTACGAAGCGGTTGTACGACACATAATACCTACTATTACAGAACATAAACGTAAAGTCGTAACAAACCTACCATTGAACATAGACCATTTTTGCTCAGTATTTGGCGATTACTGCCGTGACTTAATAGAGGTTGTAGATGGGGAGTTTCACAATTATGGTGGCCAGCGGCCATTCTCTAAAAAGGAGCATTATTTACAATACGAAGATTGGAAAAACGAACAGGGTAACCGTGTTTATTTTTTTATTGATGAATGTCATTTAGCATTACCAACAGGCCAGACAGATAAAGAGCTAAAACAGTTCTATGATTTACATCGTCACTACGGTTTTGACATCATGCTAATCACTCAAGAGTTCAGCAAGGTTGATAGGGACATTAGAAATCTAGTAAGCAACCATTATCGAGCGATTAAAAAGTCAATGATGGGTCAAGATGATAAGTATATTTTAAAAGTTCATGATGGTTCTTCAAAAACCAATTCAACCGTTGTTGCAACTCACGAACGCGAGTATGAAAAGAAGTATTTTAAGTTCTATCAGTCACACACCAAGAGTGACCAATCGATAAAAGAAGCAGCGCCAAGTGATATAAAAAAATGGTACGACAACTGGTTTATTAAAGGCTCTGTTGTCTTTTTTATATTCGCCATTTTTTTACTTTATTTGGGATTTAAAAAACAGTCTGAAAACCAAATTGAAACAGAAAAATCAACGCAACCACCTGTAATTAATGGTGAATTTCAATCCATCCCTGGAGCTAGACCAGGATATAATTTAGCATCTGCCCCAGGGCAAAATACTGTCTTACCCCCAGAGTTTTTAGCCAAGCAAAAAGAAGCTGAAAAAATTATTGAGGAGCAGAAAAAAGCAAAAGAAGCAGAGGAAAAAAAACATCCATTTTATAAGGTCGGTCTTCATATTGTAGGTTGGGGTGAGTATACCGAACTAGGGAGAATAACCAAAAATTACTACCTAAGCGCTAGCCAAAATGGTCAGCATATTTTTGACTTGTCGTTACGTGATTTGATACTTGCTGGCTATGCCGTTGTTGTTCGCTCCAGTTGCGTTATAGAAATAAGTTATAAAAAATATCATGACTTTTTAACTTGTGACTCACCAAAGATAGGCGTTTTTGATGAAGCACCAACAGAATTGACAGAGTAGCGAGGAGGGACCCGCGTAGCGGGAGGTGGCCTTGATGCGCTGGCAATTATTATTAGATACTTAATTTAATTACCATGAGC
>NZ_BADW01000145.1:0-532 GCF_000241165.1 Pseudoalteromonas sp. BSi20439 | reverse complement strand
ATTTGATTGCCGCAGAATACGTTGCGCGTTTTAATTTCGTCATTTTTTCACCCAAATTTGTATGCTTATTAGCATAACATTTCTTTCTTAATGGGTGGCCAAATTAACTATGCCACTACAACCCGTTAATTTCATTTTTAAATGTCAAAAAGATTTCTGATACATCTCCTTGAACTCTTAGCATGCTGCGAATGTAGTCGGCCGTATTCTCTTCAGAGGGATCATTCAAGATATCCATCATTCCTTGTTGAAATCCATCGAATACTGCTTTTCTAGATTTAGCAGTATATGAATCCATCAGAGTATAATATTTTTTATATATTGTTAGTTTGCCTTCATACAGTTTTTTCTGCCTGTCCAAGCCGAATTCTAATTCGCTTTTCAATTTAGCTAATTCTTGATCGTATTCGTGCTTAATTGACTGCTTTAGACGTTCTTTGAACCAGAAAATAACAATGACATTAATAAATGCTGTAACAAAAGTTGATGTGCCAATAATTGCAACTAAGTCCATTTAAACCACCTATTCGTA
>NZ_BADW01000146.1:0-117 GCF_000241165.1 Pseudoalteromonas sp. BSi20439 | reverse complement strand
GTGAGTCGAGTAAAACTTAGTTCTGAAAACTTTCAAGTTTAACAAAATTAAGTGTTGACAAAAAAATAGGAAAGCGTAATATGCGCAGCCCTAGCGAGATAAAGTTTAACGCTTTAA
>NZ_BADW01000147.1:0-38505 GCF_000241165.1 Pseudoalteromonas sp. BSi20439 | reverse complement strand
AGTTCATACATATGTTTGCATAATTAAATTAATAAACTCTAAATGAATAGGAAATCACCATGACGTTAACTAAATCACTTTTAAGTGTCACTGTAGTTGCTGTATTACTTTCTGGTTGTGAAATGAATAACACAGGTAAAGGCGCCGCTATTGGTGCTGCAGCAGGGGGGATTTTAGGTAAAGCAACGGGCAACCATAAAGATAAACGTATTTTTATTGGTGCGGCTATTGGTGCGCTAGCGGGTGCTGCTGTAGGTGATTACATGGATAAGCAAGAAGCTGCTTTTCGTGATGAACTAGCAGGTTCGGGAGTTGAAGTGGTACGTGAAGGTGATAACTTACGTTTAGTGATGCCCTCTAATATTACGTTTGCGACTGATCAATCTTATATTTCATCGGGCTTTCATGACACTCTAAATGCGATTGCAAGTGTAATGAATAAATACGAAAAAACTTACTTAAGTGTTGAAGGTCATACAGATAGCACGGGCAAAGACAGTTACAACATGACTCTTTCAGAGCAGCGTGCGCAAAGTGTAAAAAACTACTTGGTAAACCAGCAAATTATGGCTGCACGAGTAAGCACGAGTGGCTATGGCGAGTCACGTCCAATTGCCACTAACGATTCAGCGAATGGTCGTGCGCAAAATCGCCGCGTCGAAATTCAAATAGTGCCTAATACACAAGGTTAATAGCTAAAGCCGCGAAAATGCGTGGTTTGGTTTATTCTAATGGCACTTTTGCCTGCGTTAGCTGTCACAAATAGTTCTTCGATAAGGACATATTTATGGCAGCGTGGCGCACGGCAATTATTTTATCAGTATGTTTACACGGATTAGTTTTGCTTTTTGTTGCCACATTAAAAGCACCTAACATAAAACCACAGCAATCAACCCCAATTAAAGCTTATATGGTAAGTGTGCCGGCTAGAATTAAAGCAACACAACAAATCCCCCAACAACGCGCTCATACAAATACAGAAATCAAATCTATTGAGCCTATTAATGCAACCCAATCAAAACCACTAAATATTAATTATAAAAAAACAGAGAAATCGACTGAGAAGCTAAATACCACCACGAATAATACTCAGCCTGTAATTTTAAAGCCTTACAAAAAGATCGATTTAAACAAAGGACTCAACAGTATTTTACAGCAACAAACTGGCTATTCTTATACTGCAAAGAATGACCCTCAGAAAATGCGTATTACAGTTTCAAAAGAGCATGCAGGCAAGGTAAAGCCACTATTAAAAATAGAGCGGCAAAATATGCAATTTACCACTTATCAACGAGGTGATAGCTGTTTTAGAAAGGTATCTATTGGTGCTGGGGTTATGCCCAAAAAGGACTTGCCAGAGAGTTATATCGTTGGTGTAAAGTGCGATAAAACCAAGCTAACAAAGGCTTACGATACCGCAATGAATAAATGGCTTCATAAAAAGTAACTACTAAAGCGCAATTAATCTAGATTAAACTGTAATTCACATAGCTTTTGATACAAGGGATTACTTGCCATTAATTGCTGATGAGTGCCTGTGGCTTTTATTTCGCCATTTTCCATTACCACAATCATATCGGCATGTTTTACCGTGGCCAGTCTATGGGCAATAATCAGCGTTGTTCTATTTTGCATTAAGTGCTCAAGTGCAGCCTGAACATGATGCTCGCTTTGCGCATCAAGCGCGCTGGTAGCCTCATCAAGTAGCAGTATTTCTGGGTCTTTTAAAATGGCGCGAGCAAGAACAATACGCTGCTTTTGCCCACCCGAAAGCCTTACACCTTGCTCACCTAAAAAGCTGTTATAGCCTTGTGGTAATTGTTTTATAAATTCATCGGCATGGGCATGTTTAGCGGCTGCATAAACTTGCTCGTCACTGGCGCTTGGGTTGCCATAGCGAATGTTATGCATGACATCAGAGCTAAATAAAATCGGGTTTTGTGCCACCATGCCCATTTTGTTGCGTAAGGTGTTTAACGACAACTGTTTAATATTTATATTATGAAACTTAATCGCTCCGCTGGCAGGGTCATAAAAACGCTGTAACAGTTCAAACAAGGTGGTTTTACCGGCACCGGAAGGACCAACAATAGCCACAGTTTTACCTGTTTCAATATTTAAGCTGATATTATTTAATGCGCTTACATCTGGGCGAGAAGGGTAATTAAAACTAATACCTTCAAGTGAAATTGCACTGTTGCTGGTTGTTGCATGTAACTGATCATCTTTTGGAATTTCGGGATTTTGTATTTTACTTTCAACCGCAAGCAACTCGAGCAATCTTGCAGCAGCTCCTGCGGCGCGTTGTAGTTCACCGTAAACTTCTGCAACGGTCGCTACCGACATGGCCACCATAATGGCATAGAACACAAACGCGCCAAGTTCACCGCCCGTCATAGTGCCTGCGAGCACATCGCTACCGCCTACCCACAGCATGGCACTAATAGCACTAAAGGTCAGGAAGATAACCGCTGCAATTAAAAACGAACGTTGTTTAATTCGGCTTTTGGCAACATTAAAGGCTTTTTCGGTTTCAAGTGCAAAAGCAGATTGCTCTTGTTGTTCATGGCTATAACTCTGTACCACTTTTATGTTTTGAATGATTTCACCCGCGTAGGTGCTTATATCGGCAATCGCATCTTGGCTGGAGCTTGCTAGTTTGCGTACTTTTTTTCCAAAAACCAACATAGGCACCAGTACTAAAGGGACGCAGGCCACAACGACCAAGGTAAGCTTTAAATTAGTAACAAGCAGCATAATTAAACCACCGACTAACATTAGCGCGCTTCGCAGCGCCATAGAGAATGATGAGCCGATAATAGATTGTAGTAATGTGGTGTCGGTGGTGAGTCGCGACATCAGCTCGCCGCTGCGATTTTCTTCAAAATAACTCGGATGCAAAGTAACAATACGATTGAATACAGCTTTTCTAATATCGTTACTGACTCGCTCGCCAATCCACGACATTAAATAAAATCGGCTGAATGTACCCACCGCCAATAAACTGATCAAACCAATTAATACCAAAACAGCTTGTTGTAATTGCGCTTGCGAGCCGGCAATAAAGCCATGATCAATCACAAACTTAACGCCTTGGCCTAGCGATAAATTAACCCCTGCGGTGGCAAGTAATGCCACTAGAGCCCCTAAAACTACCCACTTATAGGGCTTAATAAAATTAAATATGGGGAATAAAGCGCTAAAAGCGGCTTTATCTGAAGCAGGCTTGTCTGTTGGCATAGTAGATTCTTATTGGTGATTAATGTATAGATATGGCATCAATAGATTAAAAATCAATAGTATTAAAAATCATCAACAGGGAAAAATTATGACAACTAAACAGGTAACAGGCGAGTTTACCGTGACCTTAGCGCCTATAGAAGGGTATGCACACGGGCAGCAAGGCGTTAATTTAGGTCGTATGTCGATTGATAAACAATTTACTGGTGGCCTAACCGCAACTAGCCAAGGTGAAATGCTCAGCGCCATGACCCCCACCCAAGGCAGTGCCGGTTATGTGGCTATTGAACAAGTAATAGGCGAACTTGATGGTTTGCAAGGTGGTTTTGTACTGCAGCATTTTGGCACCATGGATAAAGGCCAAGATAGCTTGATTTTAAAAGTGGTACCCGACTCAGGCACTGATGAGCTCGCAGGATTAACAGGCAGTATGGCGATACGAATAGAGCAGGGTATTCACCATTATGATTTTGAATACAGCCTATAAAGCAGGTATTTATAATGCAAAAAGTAATCGAATTCAGAAAGGCCCGTTTTTTGGGTGGGGTAGATATAGTCGCACTAAATGATCGCATACTGGAATTAAACCAAGATGGCTGGAAAGTAATAAACGCAGTGCCATTAACAGGCTTTTATGGGCAAGTGCATGGTTATGCATTACTTATTGAAAATGAAGAAATATAAGGGTTACTAATGGCATTATCATTATGGTTTAGCTTAGCACTGGTGTGCATGATGGGGGCGATGTCTCCCGGGCCCAGTTTAGCTGTGGTATTAAAACATAGCTTAAGCGGTGGCATGAAAAATGGCATGCTGGCAGCGTTAAGTCATGGTTTTGGAGTGGGCTTATATGCCGCAGCTTCACTGTTGGGGTTAGGCGCATTGATGTTGCAGTTTCCTACTGTGTACCAATTTTTAGTGTACTTAGGGGCAGCCTATTTAGCATATTTAGGTTTGAAAATACTATTTTCAAAGCCCAACGACAGCGAGCTAAACATTCAGCAAAGCGACATGAGCAGCTCTAAGGCGTTACAAGATGGCTTTGCCATTGCATTTTTAAACCCCAAACTAGCAATTTTCTTTTTGGCGTTATTTTCACAATTTATCGACCCAGAGAACCTTACTTTAAATATTGGCGTTATTATGTGCTTAACGGTTTTTGTGATAGATACAGGCTGGTATTTATTGGTGGCTTTACTTACTGAGGTGTCTAAAAAGCGCTTTGGTTTTACTAAATCATCCCCTTGGCTTGATAAAATATTAGCGGTGGTTTTTATAGGGTTGGCAATAAGAGTGGTGCTTATGGTGTAGTTTATTCAATTTTAGCAATCCTTACCGCTTACCTTAAAAACTGTTTTAGTAATTTTTAATGCTCCTGTGAAATAACGACGTGTGGCTGACTTTTCCTTTTAGTTGGTCGATATATTTTACGTTATCCACATGATCGCAGCACTTCATGACTAAGTTCCTTTCCTTGCTAGCTATTGCCCTTGCTGGTGTATACGTATTCATTACACTTGATTTACTTTTTGGTTACACTTTATTGGTTTTATTTTATCCACAAATTAAAAATAAACAGCACACAATTATAAAATCAATAGGGTAGGAAGCTCATGGGGAAATTTAAACTGAGTGCATTAATGCTCGCAATGTTTGCAGCCAGCAGTGCATTGGCCGCAGCTGAAAGTGAGGCACAAGCAACAGTCAATCCACAGTTAGATGAGGATTTAGAAGTTATTGAAGTAACCGGCTTTAGCCGAAGCTTAATTCAATCACTTAACCAAAAACGTTTTACAGATACAGTGTCAGAGCAGCTATCTGCCGATGATTTAGGAGCGTTACCTGATGTATCAATGGCAGATGCACTAACGCGATTACCAGGTATTTCAGCTGTAAGAACCGGTGGTCAAGCCGCCGAAATAAACATTCGTGGTATGTCGGGTGGGTTTGTGTTTTCAACCCTAAATGGTCGCGAGCAAGTATCCACCAGTGGTAGCCGCAGTATTGAGTTTGATCAGTACCCGTCTGAATTGATCAGCTCAGCAGCCGTGTATAAATCACCAAAAGCTTCGCTTATTGAAGGCGGTGTTGCGGGTACGGTAGAGCTGCAAACAGCCAGCCCGCTTGATAATGAACAGCAGCATAAGTTTGTGGTCAACGCTAGAGGCATGTACAACGACCGAGCGTCAGAGGTGAACGATGCCACTGAGTTTGGCGATCGCATTAGCTTTTCCTATCAAGGGAAATATTTAGATGACACGCTAGGTGTTGCGCTTGGCTATGCGCGCTTATTTCAACCTAGTGTAGCAACACAGTTTATTGGCCTCGCTTATAACGATAATAAAGATATAGATGGCTTGGCAAATGATACTAATGGCCCTGAAGTAAACCCAGAAAACGAATACATTAGTGAAGGTTTTGAGCTCCAGCATTTAGGTGGTGAAGAAACCCGTAACGGTTACATGGCAGCAATTGAATGGATACCTGTAGATAACTTTAAGCTAAAGGGTGATGTGTTTTTATCACGCTTTGACACTGAGTCATTTGCCCGTGGTTTACGAGTGAAGTTAGGCGGCCCAACGGCCACTTATACAAACGCTCAGCTAGAGGGCAATTCAGTGGTTGGCGCCTCTGTTAATCGCACCTCAAAAAGCTATACCCGAATTGAAATCGTTAACGATGATAACCAAGACTTTGACGAAGTAGACAGTTACGGCGTTAACGCGGACTGGCAAGTAACAGAGCGTTTAAACGTCAATATGGATGTGTCTTTGTCGCGAGCAAAGAGTAATTTTCGCAATGGTTTATTGTGGGCATTGGTTGCCGAAGATGCGACAGCGCAAGAGCCAGTGTTAGATAAAAACGTATCAATAAACTATCAGCTTAATGGTTTAAATTTACCGGATGTCGGCTTTAATCAAGCAGCTGCATTTAGCGATATCGACCGGGTAATGGTAAGTAAATACGGTATTTATCCATATCAAAATGAAGATGAAGTAAGTGCTTATCGACTTGATTTTAAATACGAGTTGGATAACAGCTGGTTTAGCTCTGTGGAATTTGGTGCGCGTTATTCAGATCGCGAATACAGCAACAATCGTTCGGTGTTTGAATACGGCAATGACGGTGATTTCTCAGCAACTGAGCCGCCACTGCGTTTAACCAATGACATGGTAAATGTTGTTGATTGGGAAGGCGAGTTTAGCTACTTTCCATCGTATTTAGCGATTGATGTAGATAAAGCGCTCAATGCGTGGTTCCCAGAAGGTGCGCCTACACCGGTGACCACCTGGGGTAACGCTGATGGGGTGGTTGACCCACAAGGTTACACCACAAACTATTCATGGACTATGTTACAAAGTGGCTCAGTGTATGAGGAAGTGCTGTCAGCGTACGCTATGCTTAATATTAATGCTGAGATTGGCAATATGCCCGTGCTGGGTAATATTGGTATTCGCCGTGTCGATACCGACCAATCGGCCACGATTTTAGAGAACGTCAACGGGGATTTAGCGCTGGGCGCACAAAATATTACCGATAGCATCGGCATTGTAAATCAAAACTATCTACCTAATGTGCTTGGCACTACTTACACCGACTACCTACCATCGCTTAACTTAAACTTTCAGTTAACTGATAACACGCAATTGCGTTTAGCGGCGGCTAAAGTGATGTCGCGTCCGCCAATAAACCGTTTAGCGGGGGACGCCAGTGCGCAGGCAGATAAAACCACCGGTAAAATAAATGGCTCAAGTACTAACAACCCGTTCTTAAAACCATTTTATGCTGACCAATACGATATCTCTTACGAGCATTATTTTGATGAATCAGATGGTGCGCTTGTTGTAGCCGGTTTTTATAAAAATATAGATTCGTTTATCGATACGATTGCAATTGAGGGATTTGATTTCAAAGGCAATGGTTTTAACGTCCCCGAGTATATTGAAAACCCAGTCAGTGGCGAGCAAGTAGCCACCACTAACGGCACTTACACAACGGCGGTAAATAACGCTAATGGCGGTTATATTCGCGGTATTGAACTTGCCTACACGCAAGTATTTTCGTTTTTACCCGCGCCGTTTGATGGTCTTGGGTTTAACGGTAGCTATTCATACACCGAAAGCGAAGTTGAATCTATCACCAGCTTAGGTGGTGAAACAGTTACACAAGGCTTACCTGGTTTGTCTAAAAATGTGTTAAACGGCACTTTATTTTATAGCTTAGATAATTTTGAAACCCGCCTTAACGTGCGCTATCGCTCAGACTTTGTGTCAGAGCAAGTGGCTATTAATGAACAAGTGGTAAATTTTGACGCCGAGACCGTAGTCGATTTTCAAACCTCTTACCAATTTACAGACTCATTTGGCATGTTGCTACAGGTTAATAACCTCACCGATGAACCCACTCAAAGCTACTTTGGAAATGAAAGTATTACTGGGACTACCCAGTACTTTGGACGTCAGGTTTATTTAGGTTTTACCTATAGCCATTAATGCAAATTGGAGCATACATAATGAATATAATAACTAAAATGACTCATTTGCTATTCGCAGTGAGCTTAACGTTACTGTTTGGCTGTGGTGGTTCAGGTAGTAGCGATGTAAAAGCAGGGCAAACTCTTTTAACGTGTGATGTACCACAAGTTCCTAACATCGAAGGGACTCAATGCGTTGATCCCGAACCTATCTCTTGCGACGCACCGTTATTTCCTGATGCGAACAATGAAAGCTGTATCAATGGCTATAATCCGGACTTACCTGATCCGGTTGTGTTCGCTGGGGAGAATGAAGCCGTATTATTTTATAAGCGCCCTGAAAATGAAGGGTACGAAGGCTACCGCTTACATTCATGGAATACCGACGGTTGTGATGCTTATGCGCCGCCGTTTGATGCTACTGATTGGGCTGATGGTCACGAATACGACGGTATTGATCCAAATTATGGTGCTTACTGGATTGTGGCACTCAAAGACGGTTACACCGAGTGCGCTAATTTCATCATACATATTGGCACAGAAGGCACCGGCAAAGCCCATGGTGATGTGGATTTAACTATGCCACTGATGCAAGACGATGAGCGTTTTGTGCGTATGAACTTTACCTTTGACGGTGAGCCATCTGTATTTGAGTTCCCAGTTGCAAGCTTAGGTGAACGCCCGGTTGCGATTGATGGCGCATCAGCACATTGGATTGATTTAAATACAGTATTGTATAAGCCAAGTAATGAGCTTACGCAAATCATTAAGTTACATTCTTCTGCAACTGCTGACTTGGTGGTTGATTTAGACACTGGGCTAAATGGTGAAACCGTTGAGCTTACAGCAACCGAGTTAAGTGATGAGCAAGCTGCAAAAGTACCACACTTAACGGATTGGACTGCTTATCAAGGCAGTTGGGATGCGGACGCTGCAAAGCAGCTTATAAAGCAACAGCTTGTTGTTGCAGGCTACGATGCGGACGGCAAGCTACTTGAAGCCAGTTTAGTGCAAACAGCAAAAGCCCTTGATGCACTGTACACCCAAGGTGAAAGTGACGCGAATGAAGCCATGTTAGGCGTGCATTATAATAACAATGCAATTGATGTTTCAGTTTGGGCACCCACCGCTAGCAATATGATGATCAATGTATTTGACGCTGATAAAGCACAAGTACATAGCACCGCCATGACGTTAGACAACAATACCGGTATTTGGTCAGTCAGTTTAGACAGCCAATACGACCGTCATTATTATCGCTTTGCGTTTGATGTCTATCACCCAACCACTAAAGCAATTGAAAGCTTATGGAGTACCGACCCTTACTCACTCAATGTATCGAGTAATGGGCTTTATTCACAGCTGATAAACTTGAGCGATGACGACACTAAACCAGAGGGCTGGGACGAGCGCATTGTGCCAACAGTGGCTAACCCAGAAGATGCGGTTATTTATGAAGGCCATGTACGTGATTTTAGTGTTCGCGATCAGTCAGTGAGCGAAGCAAATCGCGGTAAATACCTGGCATTCACTGAACTTGAAAGCGTGCCAATGCAGCACCTTAAGCAATTAGCTGATAAAGGCTTAACACACTTTCATTTACTCCCAGTGACTGATATTGGCACTATTGAAGAAGATGCTTCAGAGCGTGTTGAAATCACTGACACCTTAGGTAAATTATGTGAGCGTATAAACGATGAAGCAGATGCCTGTAAAATCGAAGATAAAAACAGCATCATTGTTGATATTATGCAAAGTTACCTACCTGGCTCAGATGATGCACAAGCACTAGCCAGTGCGATGCGTGATTTAGACGGCTTTAACTGGGGTTATGACCCTCATCACTTTATTGCGCCTGAAGGTTCATATGCATCAAGCAGTGAAGGTATTGCTCGTGTACTTGAAACACGCGCCATGGTGCAATCATTACAAGAAGTAGGACTTCGTGTGGTACTTGATGTGGTCTATAACCACACAACATCATCAGGCGTCTGGGAAAAATCAGTCTTCGACAAACTAGTGCCTGGTTATTACCACCGTTACAACGAAGTATCTGGGGCGATTGAACGCTCAACGTGCTGTGAAAACACAGCAACTGAACATGTGATGATGGACAAATTCGTTACAGATTCAATGGTTATTCTTGCTCGCGACTTTGGTTATGACAGCTTCCGTTTTGATGTAATGGGGCATATGCCTAAGTCATCCATTTTAGCTGCGCGCGAAGCGGTGCAAGCGGTTGACCCAGATAACTACTTCTACGGTGAAGGTTGGGACTTTGGTGAAGTGGCTAATAACCGTTTGTTCACTCAAGCTAAGCAAGCTGATATGGCAGGCTCCGAAGTGGGCACATTCAATGACCGTATTCGTGAAGCCGTGCGTGGTGGTGCAATGTTTAGTAATAACCCGACAGATGGCAATCTAGCGGAGCAAGATACCTTACGTTTATCGCTGGCGGGCAACTTACAAAATTACATTCTTAAAGATTTTAAAGGTAATTCGGCAAAAGGTAATAGCTTTAGCTGGAACACGCAACCAACAGCTTATGCGTTAGACCCAGCAGATAGCATTAACTACGTATCAAAGCATGACAACGAAACACTGTGGGATCAGTTGCAATATAAGCATGCATCAAGCATGAGTATTGAGCAACGTGTGCGTGCGCACAACATGGCGTTGTCTATTCCACTTATGAGCCAAGGCATTCCGTTTATGCAACTGGGTGCTGATTTACTGCGTTCTAAGTCAATGGATCGTGATAGTTATAATGCCGGTGATTGGTTTAATGCTGTTGATTTAACCAAAGAGAATAATAACTGGAACATTGGTCTACCTAACGCAGAGAAGAACCAAGAAAAATGGCCTGAGATCATGCCTATTTCTGCTAACTCTGATGCACAGGCAATGCCACAAGATATTGCTTATGCAGGCGATGTGTTCCAAGAGTTTTTAGCAATTCGCAGTAGCAGCCCATTATTTAGATTAACCACCGAACAAGATGTAATTGACCGTGTGGGCTTTCATAATGTAGGTGAAAACCAGCAGCATGGTTTGATAGTAATGAGTATTGACGATGGTGAAGGTCTCGTTGATTTAGATATCGCAGTAGATGCTGTTGTTGTTGTTATTAATGCGACGCAGCAAGCACTTTCACACACGGTACTCACGGCTACTGGGTTTGAATTACACCCAACTCTTAAAAACAGTGTAGATAGTAGCATGACGGAAGTGAGTTTTACGGCCAGTGAAACCGACGGCACGTTCACTGTGCCTGCTTACACTATGGCTGTGTTTGTTAAACCACAAGGCGAGAGCCAAGGCGGTGGCTTGAGTGCTGATGCAACTGTTGGTGCGCCAGATATCGTCCCTTATGGCAGCACTGAGGTGTATCTTCGTGGTGATTTAAATGAGTGGGGGCTCTCTGATCAATTTGAATATGTTGGCAGTGGCGAGTATCAAATTATGAAGGCGCTGACAGCTGGGGAGAGCTTTGGTTTCAAAGTTGCTTCAGAGAGTTGGAACCTCGTGAATTTTGGTGCTAATTCAGAGCAAGAGGCTGTTGTTCAATTGGGAGTAGAAAAACAACTTAGTTTTAATGGAGCTAATATTAGCTTTACGGCAGACACCGCAGATAACTATTTGTTCTCGTTTAATGCTTCAGATAAAGAAAACCCAACTCTGACAGTGGTAAAAATAGGGCCATTTGGAAATGTGTCGTTATATTTACGTGGCAGTTTAAATGACGCTGGTAGTTTGTGGGGGACAGACGATCAATTCACATACAGTGGTGATGGTTTATATACTTTTTCCAAACAGCTAAGTGCACAAAGTGATGCATATGAGTTTAAAGTTGCTACCAGTGATTGGAGTACTGTCAATTTAGGAGCTGGTGGAGATAGTTCAGAAGTAATATTAGGGAGTGAAACACCTTTAGCGGCTTCTAATAATAACTTGAGCTTGTTAATTGAAACCGAAGGAGAATATCGCTTTGTGGTTAATGCAAATGATCTCGAAGCGCCTTTTATTATTGTTAACTTACAATAAGCTTTCACTAAGATAGCCGAAGCCGAGTTTTATACTCGGCTTTTTTATTATAGTTGCATTCAGCCACAATATTCCCTAGGTTAATAGAATAAATATCAAGGAGGTTATGAATGTCTGAGTTAGCCCTGAAAACCGCAAGTTTTAACCCTAAAGTAAAATCTTACTGGATCACGCTAGGGGTTATTACCTGCTTAGTGTGTTTGGTTGGTATCCCATTGATTCCAATCGTAGCCTTAATAATTTGGATCGTGGCAGGGCGTATGCTTAAAGCAATGTCAGCTAACTTATTAGAGCGTAAGCTAGTAGTAAAACGCGGTGTGTTTTTTAAAGAAGAAAAGTCCATCCCACTTGAAAAAATCACTGATGTGGGATTAAGTCAGGGGCCATTAATGCGACTATTTGGTTTATACCGCTTAAGCTTTGAAACTGCAGGGCAGTCTGGTCACGGTGCATTAGTATCGTTACTTGGGGTAGTTAATGCCAGTGAATTTCGTGAAGCCATTTTAACTCAAAAAGATAACCTCACTTCAGATCAGCCAGCCCAATCTAATAACGATGAACCACAAAGCCAAGTAGAGCTCATCCGCTCGCTTACCTACAGCGTAAAAAACATCGAGCAAATGCTAGTTACACTTCTGGAAGAGAAAAAATGATTAGGTCATATAGGGAGCTAAAGGGAATATGGTTAAGTAAGGATTGCTTTTGGCTTGTTTATTTGTAGGCGCCATCCGATGACGCCTACAACATGCTAACCCTAAGTATCTCCATTATTAGTGCTCGAAATATACGAGGACATTGATGATGACAGATTTCTATCTAAAGCATTTTTTAAGCATTGGGAGACTGATGGCGCTGATATTTTATAGTGATTTAATGCAATACCGTCTAAATAAGTTAAATAAGGGTTTACCGATAAACTGAACGCACCTAACTCTTTTATCCACTTCGCTAAAAAAATAACACGGTATTGCCCGTCGCTTCCATTGTTAAGATTAACTTCTAAATTTAAATTCTTACTCACCTCACTCCACGGACTCTGATACAAGGTCTCACCAACTATGATCGGTTTTGATGTAAAAAAGCTATCAGGATTTTTAATATTATTTTCAACTTTATGATTTACCCAGTTTTGAATTCGAGATGATGTATATTCTTCAAATACAGCCTTTACTGCATTATTTACATGGGAGGGGCAGTTGTTTTGTCTATCTAGATGAGAAGACTGACTTATTTGATAAAGTGGCATTAGGCTTAGTTCAGTTTGAAGTGTGTGTTTAAATGTTGAGAAATGCTCATCAATTGCTTTTTGTTTAGATATAGCAATAAGATCATTTTTATTTAATATCGTAGCTTCTATATATTTATCTGACTCATTTTTACTATGATTTCCCACAAAAAATGCAAAGTGGTTGTTACCAGAGACATCCATCATAATAACTTTATGCGGATTTGAATCACATGTTTGATCAGCAATAGCAGCTTTTTGATCAGAGGGTGTAGTGTGGCATTGAGCTAATGGTACATTGCTTTTTGCTAGTTCAGAGGCTCTGTCATAATTACAATCTTCACATGCCATTAAGGTAATGCTGTCATCAGCATTTACAGAGTGAGCAATACCGAGTAAAAATAGTAATAAAGCGGCAACTTTTTTCATAAAGTCTTCCTTAGACGGGTGTTCCTTTTTTATACACTAGCGTTGAAGTTTATTAATTTCAATCTTTGATTTTAATTGAACATAGTGTTCCTTTAAATTTGGATTATGTTATTTAAGCTCGGCGATCGGTTGATCGCCGAGTGATTTAATTTTTGGCCTTTAAAATGCCTGACAAACAGCTTCTGCTTTACAGGTAATAACTGTGACGTTTTCATAACCTACGCGTGTCAGTGCTTCAGCACTTAATGTTGCACGCGCACCACTAGCGCAATGTAAGTAAATAGGGCGTGCTGCGTCTTTTTCTATTTCCATTAACTTCATTTCAAGTAAGCCGCGCGGAATATTAATTGCGCCGGTAGCGGCTTTGGTTGCATGTTCAGCCGGTTCACGCACATCAATGAGTAATCCTTTGTTTTCACTGATCTCCTGTTTAGCTTGTTCGGCGTCGATACGACGTTGATTAGGCGTAATAATTTTTAGTAAATCGGGGATAGATGTAAGCATGGTGATTATTCCTTAAAGCCAAGTTTGCGTAATAGAGTGATCATTGGGCACCAGCTAGTAAAAGCTGATTGAATTAAGTTTACAGCGATAAAAGCGGTAAAGTATATCCACTTCGGATCGTGATACGTTTGCAAAAGGATTGATACAACAATCATGATGCCAGCGATAAGACGAAGTGCGTTATTGAGTTTCATAATAGTAGGTCACTTATTTGATTGAGTACAGAGCTACTATATTAGATATTATTAAATTAGTAAATTCTAATGTTAGACATTTCTTATCTAGCAATTTATACTAAGTGCATATTTTAGAATAAGAGCATAGTATGAAAATTGACTTTACAGCGATGGCGACTAATGTAGATCAAGCTGAGCAGCTATTAAAAATATTAGCGAATAAAAATCGACTAATGATTTTATGCTCATTACAAGATACCGAAATGAGTGTTTCGCAGCTTAACGAAGCCGTACCGCTAGCGCAGTCTGCGTTATCACAGCACCTAGCGGCACTGCGCAAAGCCAATGTAGTGGCTACTCGCCGCGAAAGCCAAACTATTTATTACCGCGTGATTGATCAAAATGCCGTGCATTTGTTAGGCACATTATATGGACTGTTTTGCAAGGGCTAAAAGTTATGAGCATGATTGATAACGCAGTAAAAAGCAGCTTAAGTGGCCGTATTCCGGTTATTATTTTTGTGTTGTCGATTTTGTTTGGCTTATTTGCTTTACAACAAACAGCGCGAGAAGAAGAACCACAAATAGTGGTGCCTATGCTCGATATATACGTATCGGCGCCCAACGTAGAAGCTCCAGAGGTGGCCAGATTGGTTACCCAGCCACTTGAAAAGCTACTTGCCCAACTTGGCGGTGTGGAACATATTTATTCCACTACACAAACGAATGCCGCAGTGGTTACACTTCGCTTTGAGGTTGGCCATGACCGCGAACAAGCTATTTTAGATACCTATGCAAAACTTAACAGTTATCAACATACTATGGCTTCTGTTATCAAAAGTTGGCAAATACGGCCCGTTGAAGTGGATGATGTACCTATTGTTATGCTGGGGCTATACAGTAAAGACCCACAACTTTATGGTGATTACGAGTTAACCCGCTTTGCTAACGAAATAGCCAACAGTTTACAACGTATTGAACACACCAGTGAAGTAAAAGTCATTGCTGGTCGTAAACGAACCCTCACCATTAATTTAAATGCCAGCGCATTGGCTGCCCACCAAACAACCGTAAATGACGTTTTTTATGCATTAAGCGTGTCTAATCAACTAACGCAAGTAGGCAGTGTGGTTGATGGTCAGCAGCAAATTGAATTGCAAGCAGGTGATGTTCTACGAAGTCAATCTGCTGTAGAACAGCTGGTAGTGAATGTTGTTAATGGCAAAAGTGTTTACTTGCTTGATGTTGCAAACGTTATTGATGGCCCAAGTGAAGCTAAGTATTACCAATGGCTTGCTCAATCGGCAAACCAGCAGCATTTGCCAATGGTAACACTAAGCGTTGCAAAACAAACCGGCACGAACGCTGTTGCAGTTGCCAACGATGTTCATCAAATGATGGCGCAGCTAACACGCACGCTATTACCCCCTGAAGTGAGCTATGCGGTATTAAGAGATTATGGCCAAACTGCCGATGAAAAAGTAAATAACCTCACTTCAAGTTTAGTCTTTGCGGTCTTTACTGTGGTGATATTTGTGGGGGTGTTTTTAGGTTGGCGTCCGGCGGTTGTGGTTGGGTTGGCGGTTCCTATTTGTTATGGCATTACACTCTCATTAGATTTTGCATTTGGTTACACCATTAACCGGGTGACCTTATTTGCGCTTATTTTATCTTTGGGTTTACTGGTAGATGACCCAATCACAGGTATTGATAATATTAGCCGCTTTTTGAATAAAAAAGGCGATAAAAAACAGCAGATTGTTGGTGCAATGAGCGAAATTCGAAATGCCTTACTTATGTCGACACTCACTATAATGGTGGCGTTTATTCCACTGGCGTTTATCACCGGAATGATGGGGCCGTACATGGCACCTATGGCATTTAATGTGCCGGTTAGCGTGATGGTTTCTACCATTGTTGCATTTTTTGTAACCCCTTGGCTTGCGATGAAGTTACTCAAGCCTGATAACGAACAACCCTCCGAGCTTGCTCCTAAAATTGGTGCATATCAAAGAATATTAAGCCCATTATTGGCTTCTAAGGGGCGAGCTAAACTTGTTTTGTGGCTAACCCTAGCATTATTTATTATTAGCGCCATGTTACCCGTGATGCGTTTGGTGCCTTTAAAGCTACTCCCTTTTGATAATAAAAATGAGCTGCAAGTGCTGATAGATATGCCAGAGGGGACTAATCTGGAACACACAGTTGCATTTACTAAACAAATCCAAACACTCACATGGCAATTAAACGAAGTAAGTGAAATAGCGGCCTATGTTGGTCAACCTTCAAGTATGGACTTTAACGGTATGGTGCGCGGCTATTATCGCCGTGAGGCAGCGAATCTCGCCGAGCTGAGAGTATTGTTAGTGGATAAGTCTGAGCGCGATCATCAATCTCATGGAGTGGTTATGCGCCTTCGCGAACAGCTCGCGATGCTAGCAACCGATGGCATTGTAATAAAAGTGGTTGAAGTACCTCCAGGGCCGCCGGTACTGAGTACCTTAGTTGCTGAGGTTTACCGAGATGCTTTTGTTGATGAGCAAACACATTCTCAAGCTGCCTTGCAGTTAGCTGCGCGTTTACAACAAGAGCCTCATGTAGTTGAAGTCGATACCTCAATGGTGGCACCCTCGCCATTACAGCGCTTTGTTACCAATAAAACCAAGGCCGCACTTAGTGCGGTTTCAACTCAAAATATTGCACAAACACTCAGTATTGCCTCTCAAGGTGAAAACGTAGGTGTACTTTATGTGAGCAATGAAACAGAGCCCGTTGATATTAAATTACAGCTACCGTACAGCGAGCGAAATCAGCTTTCGCAATTACTTGCACTTCAGGTAAGGGGCGACAGAGATTTAGCTAAAACCAGTAACGAGTTTGGTTTAAGCAGTGCGCCAAGGCCGTTAGTATCGCTTTCAGAACTCGGTGAATTTACACAACATCATGTTGCTAAAACGATTGTTCGTAAAGATCAGCGCGACGTGATTTATGTTATGGCTGAGCTTAATGGGCGCACACCAGCGGAAGTGATTGCTGATGTGAATGCTGATTTAAATGTATCAAACGATGAGTTTGTTAAAACATCGTGGGTAGGTCGTCACTTTTTTAATAATGGCGGAACAGCCCCATGGCAACTACCACAAGGAACCCATGTCAGCTTTAGCGGCGAGGGGGAATGGCGCATAACCATTGATGTATTTAGAGATATGGGCATTGCCTTTGCGTTTGCGCTCAGTGCTATATTTATAATTTTACGGGTACAAACACAGTCGGCGAGTTTATCGCTGATTATCATGTCAGCTATTCCGTTAACAGTAATAGGCATAATGCCAGGTTTTTGGCTGTTAAATCAGTTTGGTGAGCGCTCTATAGCTGGAGCCCCAGAGCCGGTATTATTTACTGCCACAGCGATGATAGGCATGATTGCCCTTGCAGGTATCGTGGTGCGTAACTCACTTATTTTGGTTGAGTTTATTAATCAAGCTCGCGGCCAAGGCATGGCAATTAAAGAGGCGCTTGTTGCAGCGGGTACGGTGCGAATGCGCCCTGTGCTCCTAACCGCAGGTACCACTTTATTAGGTAACTTAGTGATCACACTCGATCCGGTATTTAGCGGGCTCGCGATTGCGATTATTTTTGGCATTGTGGCGTCTACATTATTTTCATTATTTGTAGTACCGCTTGTTTATTATTTAGTGTTTGCAAGCACAGAGGATAAAGCGCATGCAGGGTAAATCAAAATTTATAGGCACATTGGCCGCGTTATTTGTCATTATTATGGCTGTGCTTTATATGGCGGGCAGCTTTTCTGACAAGCAAACTGCAGGCTTAAAAGAATCACAAATAACGAACTATCAAGGTGAGCGAGTAACGGTAACGCTGCAAAGTATTGCAGGCACTGAGCAGGTACCAGGTAGTGTAATAGCAAAACAAAATACGCAAATTTCATCGCATGTTATGGCGCAAGTTGAGCAGTTAAAAGTACGTGCTGGCGATAAAGTCGCTAAGGGCGATTTACTTATTATGCTCAAGCAAGATGATTTTAAGGCGGCATTAGCGCAAAGCAGTGCAAATATTAATGCGGTGCAAGCGTCGTTAACGCAAGCTAAAAAGCAACTAGCCAGAATGATTGATCTAAATGCGCAAGGATTAGTATCTGTTAGTGAATTAGATGACGCCAAAGCAAAGTTTGAAAACTTAACCGCTAATTTAGCGGTTGCTAAGCAACAGCAAACGCAAGCTCAGGTATCGCTTAATTATACGCGCATTACTGCCCCTATTTCGGGCGTGGTCGTTGAGCGCCTAACTGAACCTGGCGATACTGCAACACCCGGTAAACCGCTGATTACTTTGTATAACCCATTACAGTTACAGCTTGAATTTAATGTACGTGAACAACAAGCAGTAAAATTAAGAGTCGGGGACAGTTTAAATGTGGTATTACCTTCTCTAGATATAACAACACCCGCAACGGTGAGCGAAATTGTACCAGTGGCAGATAACGCGGCGCGCAGCTTGCTTATTCGTTTAGAAGCCGATGCGCAACTTGGTTTAATGCCAGGCCTTTATGCTCAACTACAGTTACCAATAAAAAGTACCCAAGGTGTATTAATTGATCCACGTTGGGTGCATGAGTTTGGTCAGCTCAATATGGTGTATGTACTTGAAAACGAAACGCTGGTTAAACGTTTCGTGCGTTTAGGCAGTATTATAAATAACCAGCAACACGTAATAGCAGGCCTAAAAGAGGGTGATGTACTTGCTGTTGATTACATGCCAAGTCAAAGCGATTAAATAAAACTCGCAATTTCATCAATCGACTTTTTATCTAGGGCGTGCAGCGGCACTGTTGCATGCTCATCTGGGTAACCAGTAATAAGTAACATATAAGGGCGTTCGTTGTCTTTATCACGTCCACAAATATCGGTTAGAAAACTCATCGGTTTTGGTGTGTGGGTAAGTGTTGCAAGGCCTGCGTGGTGCAAGGCTTGAATTAAAAAGCCAGTGGCAAGGCCTACTGATTCATGTACATAGTAATTCGTGTTTTTATCGTCCGTATTTACACCTCCCTTTTTTTGACTAAACACCGCGATTAACCATGGCGCGTGCTCTAAATAGGGTTTGTTAGCATCGGTGCCTAAGGGTTTTAGTGCATCTAACCATTCTTCACCCGCTCTGCCTTCATAAAAAGAGCGTTCTAATTTCTCGGCTGCTTCACGAATTTTCTTTTTAACATCACTACTATTAATTGCTACAAAATGCCAAGGCTGGTGGTTTGCGCCACTAGGCGCTGTACCTGCCGCTTTTATACAGGTTTCAATGATTTCTTTTGGCACTGGGCGGTTACTAAAGCTGCGAATACTATGACGGCGTTGACTCGTTTGTAAAAACTCATTCGCACGCGTCAGCATTTCCTCTGGCGGGTATTCTATAAAATCGGCTAATAGTTGGCTTTTATGATTTTGCATGGCTGTTCGCTTCTTATTTTTAGAGTGTGTGGTTTAAAATAGCAGCAAAGGCTTTATCTGCTAAGGTTTATAAAACCCGCGCTACGCATAAAATATTTATATCATATTACAAGGCTTAGCCAATAGATAAGAGCCTATTAGGTATCCGAAAACAGTAAAAGTCAGCTATTTTAGGATACTATTTTAAGCAAACAGGTCGCTATTTTGAGTGTTTATTCATAACGTAAGGCATCAATGGGATTAAGCCTAGCTGCTTTTATTGCGGGAGCTAAACCAAATACAATACCGATTAAAGAGGTAAAACCAAACGACAGCATAATAGCCCAGCCTGGTATATAAGCGTCGGGCATGCTTGGTACAGAGAGCGAAATGAGCTCGGCAGCACCATAGCCAATGACTAAGCCAATTAAGCCTCCAAATAATGACAGCACCACAGCTTCAACTAAAAACTGCAACATAATAAACCCTGGTGTTGCACCGAGTGCTTTTAGTGTGCCGATAACACGGGTACGCTCAGTTACTGATACCAACATAATATTCATTACGCCAATACCGCCAACAACAAGACTGATACCGACAATCCCTGCGGTTATTGCGGTAGCGCTGCCCGTAAATTTATCAACATTAGCACGTGCTTTTTCGGCGGTTTCAAACTCAAAGTCGTTTTCTTGCTCATCTTTTAACTTATGTAATTGCCGTAAAATGCGGGTGATTTTGGCAAGTACTAGTTCTTCCTCACTGTCTTCTTTGAGTCTAAACATAATTTGTACATTGCTGCTGCTACTTGGACCCTCTAATGCGCTCATGGTACTGATGGGAATATTAATATAATCGTCTTGATCGAACCCCAATAAACTACCTTGTTTTTCAGCCACGCCAATAATTCTAAACCACTCGCCGCCAAGTTTAATATATTCGCCTACAGGGTTTTTTGGCAGGTTTAGCTTTTCAATAATGGATGGACCAATAAAAGCGACTCGACGGCGCTTTTCATCATCCTCTGCGCGAATAAAGCGCCCAAGTTCTGGAAAGGTTCTATACGCTTTTTGGTAATCTTGCTCTGTACCCATTACTCGTGATGAGTGGCTTTTATTTCCATATTCAGCGCCACCAGAAAAACGCCAAGTAAACATCAGTGCAGTGAGTGTTTCAGCCTCTTTTACTCGGGCTTTTAAGACTAAAAAATCGTTGTAAGTGAGTTTAGCATTTTTGCCCACCATTTCTTGTTCAATGCTGGTAAAGGGTTTAATTGTGGTTACATCAGGTGCCATATCTGCGAGTTGATCGTTAATTTGCTTAGTAAAGCCTTGCATAACGGCTACCACTGTAATAACCGCGGCAACCCCAATTATAATCCCTAAACAAGTGAGTGCGCTTCGCATGGCATTGGCTTTAATGGCCATTAGTGCTGCTTTTGTTCCTTCCATAATTGCAATAGCAGATTTAAACATGCTGTTTGTCTCCTTCACCTTTACGCACATCGCTCACTACCTTGCCATCAACTAAGCGAATAACTCGCTGGCAATGATCTGCAATTTCTTGTTCGTGAGTTACCAAAATAATGGTGTGGCCTTCATTATGTAGCTCATCAAATAGCGCCATAATTTCAGTGGTAGTTTTGCTGTCTAGATTCCC
The DNA here is from genome assembly GCF_000241165.1 of Pseudoalteromonas sp. BSi20439. Lineage (NCBI taxonomy): Bacteria > Pseudomonadati > Pseudomonadota > Gammaproteobacteria > Alteromonadales > Pseudoalteromonadaceae > Pseudoalteromonas > Pseudoalteromonas sp. BSi20439. The sequence goes on along the minus strand of NZ_BADW01000147.1, from coordinate 17,311 downwards.
GGTTGGTTCGTCACCGAGTAAAATATGCGGTTTAGTCACTAGCGCTCGTGCAATGGCAACACGCTGGCGTTGCCCACCAGACAACTGGCTTGACAGATGATCCACTTTATCACCGAGTCCTACACGTTTGAGTGCATCGAGGGCTTTTTGTTTACGTTGTTTTGCGGGTATAAACCTATAAACCAAAGGCTGCATCACATTTTCAAGTGCCGACGCACGCGGAAGTAAGTTAAAGCTCTGAAAAATAAAGCCAACACTTTCGTTACGCTGATGAGCGAGCTCGGTTTCTGTCATACTTTTTACAAGTTTATCTTTTAAAAAATAATCCCCAGTAGTTGGAGTATCTAAGCAACCCAATAAGTTCATTAACGTTGACTTACCTGAACCTGAAGGACCGATTATAGCGACATACTCGTTTTCATTAATGACCACGTTTACATCATCTAGGGCCTTAAATATTTGCTCACCCATTTTGTATTGCTTGTTAATATGCTCAAGCTTGATTACCGCCGACATTATTGCGCATCCTTGGCAGTTGTTTGCTTAACTTTTACCGTATCATTTTCTTTTAGTTTACTGATAGGACGTGCAGGGCCAATAACAATTCGCTCCCCTTTATTTAAACCTTGGGTAATTGCTTGCTCTATATCTGAAGAAATACCCACTTCTACATAGGCTTTGCTTACAGTGTTATCGTCGTTTAAACGCCATACAAACGTTTTGTCATCTTCTTTTTGTACGGCTTCGATAGGGAGCTTTAAGCCATTCACAGCAAGGCTTGTTGCGATTTCTGCACGGCAGCTCATACCTGCATATAGTTGCCTGTCGGTGTTATCAAGTAACACTTTCACTCGAAATGATAAACCTTGTGAACCTGCTTGATTTTTTGCTGATGTTCCAATGTTAATGACCTTGCCAGTGAATGGTTGATTAGGGTACGCAGCAGCATAAATATCAGCATGCTGGTCTAGTTTAATCCCAGCAATATCAGTTTCATCAACTCTCAGCTCAGCCAAAATAGCGCTTGGGTCGGCAACCAGCATTAAATCTGAGCCAATAATATTAGTGGTGCCGGCAATAACGGTTTCGCCTTCTTTAATATTTACTGAGGCGAGCAGGCCACTCATTGGAGCACGAAATACACTTTTACTGAGTCTATCTTCAGCGATTGAAAGAGAGGCTTTTGCTTGATTATAAGACTCTACTCTGGCTTCAATATCTATTTTGGCAAGGTCGCGTGCATTTTGTAAGTTCTCGTATACTTCTTGCCCAGCTAGGCCTACGTCATAAAGTTCTTTTTGACGCTTTAATTGACGTTCGATGTTTAAAAGGCGTGTTTTACTGTGTTTTATTTCTATTTCGCTAGCTCGTAATACCGCTTTATTACGTGTTACTTCTGACTCAAAAGCAGTGGTATCTAAGCGCATTAAAATGTCGCCTTGTTTTACACTTTGCCCTTCTTCAACAAAGACCTTATCGACTCGCCCGGTTACCTCTGAACGTAACTGCACTTGAGTATTAAAGACTAAATTGCCAGAGGCCATAATGGAGTCTGCAATACTACCTTGCTCAACCTGTGCAACATTTACTTCTGGTGCTTTTTCATCGCCAGTAATTTGCTTTGATACAATAAGAGCAATAAAAGCTGCAATTGCTAGGGTAATGATAATCGCTTTTTTCATTTTTATTTCCGTATTTAATGAGTAGGCAAAAAAGTTTACCTACATTCCTTTAAGCAACAATAATAATTGTCCAGATGCTGTAAATCATAATGGTCGGTAGCGCCGCAAAAAGAAGTGCTTTATTAAAGCTGAAATTAGTCCAACATTTTAGGCCAATAGCAACCAAAGCTATGCTCCAAAGACTAAAAATACTTAAACTTTCCATCATGGTGTAAAAGCTATCCCCAAGCTCTAACCCCAGCAATAACTGATTTATCGATGCATAATTAAACAAACTAATAGGTAATTCATTGTTACTGGCTGTAAGAACTAGCGCAACAACACCTAAACTTGAAATAACCATCGGCATCATGCTCCAAACACCAAAACCATACCACGCACCATAGCCGTAATTAGCATCAGGGTCTTGCTTGGATATCAGCATATAATACCCAGATAGGAGTGCATTAATAAAAAGAAGGCCGAAAATCCCACCACCAATTGCAAACCACACTTGGTTATCGAGGCTTTGTTCCATACTTTGACGAATCATTTTTTTCTCGCCGATTGTGGCATCCACACTCGCTGCAGCAACCTGCTGGTCTAAAATAAATTGTGAGTCTGCAGTGGCATAAAATGTATAAGCAGAGGCTGCAAGAGTAAGTGCGAGAAGTGCAAAAGCAAGCCAAGACCAGCCTTTAGCTTCTTTTAGCCCGTTAAAAGCCTTGCTTGGGCTGATAAAAATATCGATACAAGCAGAAAGCGCGTTAGATGACTTCATTATTATTTCCTTAATAACCTATTTGTGGGTTGGTAAACAATTGATACCAATGAGTAGATTAATAATATAGGAAAAAGCAGGTACTAATTTCACTCAATTGTAACCGATTGTTAACAAAAGGTGGTGTGTTATAAAAAGTAGAGTGTAAAGTGCGTATTACTAAGCTCTATAGCTATTAGGTAGTTTCAATATGTTGATTAATCAGGAGTGAAATTTAATTGTTATGTGGCTGTATTTGAGGTAAATACAGCCATTTATCTAATTAGCTATCAGATAAACTTAAACCGCTAGGGTTATCTGTTGCGATGTATAGTGCTTTGAGTTTTTTATCACCATTTTCGGTTTCAGTAAATTGCTGAAAAGAATAGTTTTTAGAAAAACTTGAAAGAGTCTCAATAGATGCTTGATTACTACTTTGTGTATAAGTAAGTTCTAGTGCGCAAACCTTCCCTGCACACTCGAGATCTTGCTGTAAAATAGTCACGTCTTTTAATTCATTTAGAATAAACTCATTTAGCTTATCTTTACGTATTTGTGCTATTTCAGAGTATTCAATATCAGACATGCGCTGCAGTAATATTGAAGTATCATTTTTAAATACGTCGTCCAATGCTTTTTTTGAAACAAATTCTTTTCCATCCTCAGTTGAAACAAACTCTTCAGAGAAAACATGAGGGTTTGAAGTAGATGATTTAGATATCGTTGCCACTTTTTGATCTACAACTTTGTGCTGTTTGACAGATGGTGCAGAGGCTTTACTTAATAGGGTATTTGGCTCAATTGGAGGCTTAGCGTTTTCATTACTAAGAACTGCTTCATCAGTTGATTGTATGTGGGTTAGCGGAGGTTTTGAAGGCTGCTCTGTATTTAAAATACTAATACCTACAGCGGTGACAATAACAAGTGCAATTAAAAATACGTATTTCATTTTACTATCCTTAGAAGAGAAAGGCATACGCCTTTCTAAATAACGCTTAACTTTACTTTATCATGCAAGTAACACGACCACCATCAGAGCAAGAGTAACTAACAGTATTGCCATCATGCACAACGGTCATGCTACCTGATGTGCAACTGCATGTCATGGTTGCATAACTTAATCAGCTCATTGTAATTAGAGTAAGTGCTAAAATAGCGGTAAATGTCTTTGATAAATTTATAATAATCCTTAATCGTGATTTAGAATTTAAATGTTATCTTATTGTTTTTTGTAAACAACTTTTTTAGGTAGTTTAAACATGAGAAAGGGCCTTTCGGCCCTTAGTGTTGCAGCAAGTAACACATTCTTTTTATAGGTTAAAGTCGACAGCGTAGGCTACATAAGCTTTTACATCTGAGCCGTCCATGTCGTTATCTGATAGGCCAAAAGTAAAACCATCTTTAGACACCGATACACCATAATCAATAATATTATCATCACCGATGAAATCGCCTGAGTAATGCCCTATGTGTAGCGCCATTTCTGTGCCATTGCTACCAACAGCGAAGCTGTAATCGGCATTTAAATACAATGAATCACCAAAATCAGTACCATCACAACTGGCTGCAGATGTTGCAAGTACGGCTGCACCAAATGTAAAACCTTGCACACTAATGCTGCCATAAACTTCTGAAAAATCAGCATCGGCACCTGATGCCGCATCAGGATACGCATAATAGATATACCCTACGTCATAACTCACGCTTTCATTAATTGCGCCGCCAAAACCGGCGTATAAGTCTAGTTCGTAGGTCATTTCATCGGCCCAAGACGCATTTGACGCCCAAGTACCCGCATAAAAGCCAGATTCATTAGCGTAATCAATACCGCCAGATACAGCAGCATCGCCACCAGTTTGCTCTTGTCCGCGCCATAAGTAGTTTGAAGTGGCTGCTGCATTTGCTGTTACTTCAGCAAATGCAGTAGTTGATGTCATTCCTGTTAATGCCAATGCACTGATCAATATTGTTTTTTGTAGTTTTAGCATGTCTCATTTCCCATTGTATGATTTTGCACGCCAAGGCTTTTTATTATGAACGACTACAACCTTTTGTTTGGCGGCATTTTATTATGTTACTAATGGGGTATTTGCACTGTGTGTGCCAAATTAAACTTATTCGTTTATAAATTATTTTTACTATTTAAAACAATGTATTGAAAATAATATGAGGTAGGGATAGAAAAGTAATTATTTAGCAGGTTCACTTTGCTGGTGCAAAAAATAGCCTAGCTGCACCATCAAAGCGCTGCTAGGCTATTTTATTTTTCTTGTGGGTTAATTAACCAAAAATGGCACGCATTAGGGTAATTGTTTCGTTAACACCGCGGCCTTTTTGTACTTCGCTAATAATAGAGTCACGTTTAGCACGAATATGTTCTGGAATATCATCAGCAGCAAGCGCGCGATCCACTAAAATCTCAGCAGATTCTTTGCCTCGGCGTGGCGCTTTACTGCTGCTAGAAGTGCTACGTGTAGGTTTATTAAGTAGCTTAATGTAGTTAGAGTTATCTGCAGTATTAGTATCTGCATAATAGAAAAAGCAAGGTATAAGCGCTTTAATATCCACCAACTGTGTTTCTAGTTCACTACCAGCATTGGCCATTTTAAACCATGACATAGCGTGAATACTTTGTACTACATCTTGCCAATAACGCTCAAAGTCGCGGTTATTTAATTTGGTGATACCTAAAGCTGAGCAAAGTGCATCTAAGCGGCTATTGCTTATTGGTGTAAATACATCAGGGCGGCGCATTGCTAATAAGCGGGTGGCAGGTGCCAGTGTTGGTTTTTCATCACTACCATTAAATGCACTCAAGTAAGCAACTACAAATTGCTGATAATTTGTTTGGGCTACATCACCCTCAAGTGGAATGTTGCTAAGCGCATCGTCGAAGGCACCTGGCAGGTCAGCCAGCATCTGGTGAAAACCTTTGGCGCTTTTGGTAGAGGCAAACCATTCTACATCAAAGTTATAAGTACTCGGATCGAGTGATGCCATATGCTTACCGCTAAAAGCGAGTAAGTCTTCAGGGATCATCTCTTTTAACGGCTTTTCACGTAGGCCTGCAATATAAGTAGTTAAACGTAGCTGCTCATCAAGTGCCACCAGTTCTTTATGTTGATCTACAAACATACTCACTACTGGCCAAGGTGCTACCCGTAATGTTTTTAACTGTAAAAAGCTAATGGCTGTAATAAGTTGGTCATGCAACTTTTTTAATAATGGTAATTGTTGGGTTTCGAGTAAGTCGTAATTAATACGGTCGCGGCTTGCATTTAATAGCTCGTAACACCAACCTAAAAAGTCTTCTGGATGGTTTTCCACTTTCACAGCCATCAGGTTTAGGCTTAGCTCTGAAGATTGCTTCAGAATATTTTGATAAATTTGACTTTCTTGCTCGCCTAATGCCATTTTTGACGGTGAAATTAGCAGTTTCTTCATGCCTTGTAGACTCTCCGGTTAGATATACTTTTTAGTCGCTTTATTTTAGCTTATTTAGGCTAAATACAACAGGGGCGCGCATCATACCGAACAATTGCATCAATGTAATCAGGAGCATGAATCTTTAAGTTTGTTAAAGTGAGCCTTCAAAACCTGATTTAGAAAGAGAAGAGCTATAGTTAATACATTTTTTATTTATTTAACAATGCTTTTGGCGCTAACTCCCGCTATGATAAGAACATTATTTGCACGTTTGAAAGGATGATCATGAAAACCTTATTTAAAGTTATTGGTGTCATATTATTGCTATGCATAGCGTTAATTGTTGCTGCACCTTTTTTAATTCCTACCGATACCATTTTTAATAAAGTGTCTGAGCAGGTAGAAAAAACAACCGGGCGAACATTAACGATAAAGGGCGATAAAACCCTCAGTGTATTTCCTGCATTAAAGCTGGAGCTTAATGATGTGCATTTTGCCAATATGTCCAGTGGCTCTCGCGCTGATATGGCAAGTATGCAGCAACTTGCTGTTCATATTCCTTGGCTTTCATTACTCGGTGGCGAACTAAAGCTAGAAAAGTTTGTAATTAATGAGCCTGATATCTTGCTAGAAACCGATAAAAGCGGCAAAGCAAACTGGCAGTTATTTGATGCAGTGGCCAAGCAACCAGAGCAACAAACTCAAGCGGGAGAGGCAGTCAAACTACCTGAAAACTTTGATATTCAATTAGGTGAAGTCGCTATTTATGGCGGGTCATTTACTTATTTAGATGGTCAAACGGGTGCTAAACAAAAAATTAGCGATTTAGAACTGGCTATATTACTGCCTTCACTGCGTAAACAGCTTGAAGTAACCGGTGTTATTACTTATATGCAAGAGCGATTTGAACTTGATGTAAAACTCGACACACCAGCAAAAGCGATTGAAGGCGCCCCATTTAATGTTAAGCAAACGCTTAACTCACGTTTAGTAGATCTAATGTTTGATGGCAGCATAGCCAAACAAGGCCAAGACATTAAAGGACTTTTAACACTTAACGGTGATTCGGTTAAAAATATTGCTAACTGGCAAGGGGTTGACTTAAACGCTAAAGACAATGCGTTTAACGCCTTTAGCATCAATGCTGAAATGCACTTACTCGGTGAAGAGTTTAACCTAACTGAATTAGTAGCAACGCTCGATGCACTCGAGATTAAAGGTAAAAGTAAGTTAAATTTAGGCAGTCGCTTAGCAGTTAATGCGGATATTGATTTAGGAATGCTTGATTTAAATCCTTACTTACCTGAAACCGTAGCTAAAAAAGAAGTCCCAGCAAAAGGCGACACTAAGCCTGCAGAGCCAATAGTATGGGATGATACTAAAATTGATTTAAGTGGCTTAAATGCATTAGATGCAAATGTGATTGTCCGTTCAAGTGGCTTAAAAGCGAACGACATTAAACTCGGCGCCAACCAGTTTACAGTAGCACTTAAAAATAGCATTGCTAAATTAAGCCTAGACAGCTTTGCTGCTTACGAAGGAACAGGTAAAGGGGTAGTGACCGTAAATGCTCAAAATACCCCTTATAAAATAGCAACCAACTTCGATTTAGATAAAATAGACGCACAGCCATTACTTAGCGATGCTGCAGGCTTTGATAAGTTAATGGGCAAAGGGTCGTTAAATTGGAATTTAACTACAGCTGGGCAAAGCCAAAAAACATTTATTAATGCGCTTAATGGTAAACTAGGATTTAAGTTCGCAGATGGTGCGGTTAAAGGTGCGAACGTAGCGGAAATGGTACGTAAGGGCAAAGAGTTAGTTAAAGGTAACTTTAATGCCGCATCTGAGGGACTAGATTCAGGATTTGAAGAATCTGAGAAAACTGACTTCTCTGCACTTTCGGGTAGTTTTAACTTTATCAATGGCGTAGGTAAAAATACTGATTTATCCCTGAACAGCCCTTTAATACGCATTTCAGGTGAAGGAGACGTTGATTTACCGCAAACTCTGGTTAACTACCGCCTAGTAACAGGTTTAGTAGATTCTATTGAAGGTCAAGGTACTACCGATGATAGCACTGGCTTTAAAATTCCTCTGAGAATAAAAGGCCCATTCCATGATGTTGGCATAAAATTAGATATAGGCAGTGCGGTTAAAGATGAAGCAAAAGAAAAAGCCAAAGACAAGATTAAAGATAAATTAAAAGGTTTGTTTGGCTAATTTTAATTACTGATAAAAAACAAGGCATCGCTACGGTGCCTTGTTTGTTTTATAACCATCTGTAATTTAGGTAGATAGCATAAATTACCGGTTTCTAATTTAGCATCCGCATTAAATTAATTAAAAAATAACCTACCACTCCCCCCTCAATGCTGATACAATTGCCCGCCCTTAAGAGACATCTAGTATGTTTTTTGAGTGGAATTCAATCGAAATGTCTTGATTTTAAACAAATTTAAGACAAGTTGTAATTACTACACCGGAGGTCATTAACATGATCCAAATGCAAACTCAGCTGGAAGTTGCTGATAACAGCGGCGCTCGCAAAGTGCAGTGTATAAAAGTCCTTGGTGGTTCACACCGTCGCTATGCAGCGATTGGCGATATCATTAAAGTTTCTGTAAAAGAAGCGATTCCTCGCGGTAAAGTGAAGAAAGGTGATGTTAAAAACGCGGTAGTTGTGCGTACCAAAAAAGGCGTTCGTCGTCCAGACGGTTCATTGATCCGTTTCGACAGCAATGCGGCTGTTATCTTAAATGATAACTTGCAGCCTATTGGTACTCGTATTTTCGGCCCTGTGACTCGCGAACTTCGTAATGAAAAGTTCATGAAAATCGTTTCACTAGCCCCAGAAGTACTGTAAGGAGTCTATCATGGCAGCAAAAATCCGTCGTGATGACGAAGTAATCGTACTAGCAGGTAAAGACAAAGGTAAGCGCGGCAAAGTGCTTTCAGTTGTAACCGAGTCTGGTCGAGTATTTGTCGAAGGCATTAACTTAATCAAGAAACACCAAAAGCCGGTTCCACAGTTGAACCAAGCTGGCGGTATTGTTGAGAAAGAAGCGTCTATCGACGTATCAAACGTTGCGATCTACAACTCGGAAACGAGCAAAGCAGATCGTGTAGGTTTCAAGATTGAAGATGGTAAGAAATTACGTATCTTTAAATCTACTGGTAAAACTATCTAATAGTTGGAGTAGAATGATGGCGAAACTGCATGAAGTATATAAAGACAAAGTAGTTGCTGAACTTCAAGAGAAGTTTGGTTTCAGCTCTGTCATGCAAGTCCCTCAGATCGAGAAGATCACATTAAATATGGGTGTGGGCGAAGCCTTAGCTGACAAGAAGATTTTAGATAACGCTGTTGCGGATTTAGAAGCTATTTCTGGTCAGAAACCTTTAATCACTAAAGCACGCAAATCTGTTGCTGGCTTCAAAGTGCGTGAAGGTTACCCGATTGGTTGTAAAGTAACCCTACGCGGCGAGCGTATGTGGGACTTTTTTGAGCGTTTGGTTTCAATCGCTATCCCACGTATCCGTGACTTCCGTGGTGTGAGTGCTAAGTCTTTTGATGGACGCGGTAACTACAGCATGGGCGTACGTGAACAAATCATCTTCCCAGAAATTGATTATGATAAAGTAGACCGTGTACGCGGTATGGATATCACAATCACTACATCTGCGAAATCAGATGAGGAAGGCCGTGCGTTGTTAGAAGCGTTTAACTTCCCATTCAAGAAATAAGGGTAGGGTTATGGCAAAGAATTCTATGAAAGCGCGCGAAGCAAAGCGCACTAAACTAGTTGCTCAGTACGCTGAAAAGCGTGCAGCACTAAAAGCTATCATCAGTGATGTTAATACATCTGAAGATGATCGTTGGGACGCGGTACTTAAGCTACAAGCTTTACCTCGTGATTCTAGCCCTGCACGTCAACGTAATCGTTGTAACATTACGGGCCGCCCACATGGTTTCCTTCGCAAATTCGGCATGAGCCGTATTAAAGTTCGCGAAGCAGCTATGCGCGGTGAAATTCCTGGCCTTAAAAAGGCTAGCTGGTAATAGAATCATGGGAGTAAGACTATGAGCTTGCAAGATCCTATCGCGGATTTATTTACACGAATCCGTAACGGTCAGTCAGCGAAGAAAGTATCTGTAACGATGCCTAATTCGAAACTGAAAGTAGCAGTAGCTAATGTATTAAAAAATGAAGGTTACATCGCAGACTTCGCAGTAAGTGGTGATGTTAAACCTGAGCTTTCTATCGAGTTAAAGTACTTCGAAGGCAAAGCTGTTATTGAAAATATCCAGCGTGTAAGTCGCCCTGGTCTACGTATCTATAAGAGACGTGACGAATTACCGAAGGTAATGGGTGGTTTAGGTATCGCTATCGTATCAACTTCTAAAGGCCTAATGACAGACCGCGCAGCACGTAGTGCAGGCGTTGGTGGTGAAATCATTGGTTTTGTAGCTTAATCGGAGGGGAACTATGTCTCGCATAGCAAAGGCACCAATAAACGTTCCTGCCGGTGTAGAAGTTACATTAAAAGGCCAGGAAATCACAGTTAAAGGCAAAAACGGTGAACTTACTCGTACTATCAACAATGCTGTTGAAGTACAAGTTAACGACAACGTTATTACAACTTTACCTCGTGAAGGCGTAGCCAATGCATGGGCACAAGCAGGTACTGCTCGCGCTCTAATCAACAACATGGTTGTTGGTACGCATGAAGGTTACGAGAAGAAACTTCAGTTAGTAGGTGTTGGTTACCGTGCTGCAGCTAAGGGCAAAGTTTTAGACTTAACTCTTGGTTTCTCGCACCCAGTTAATTTCGCAGTTCCTGAAGGAATTACGATTGAAACTCCAAGCCAAACAGAAGTTCTAGTTAAGGGCGTAGACAAGCAGTTAGTTGGTCAAACAGCTGCTAACATTCGTGCATACCGTAAACCTGAGCCTTATAAAGGTAAAGGTGTTCGTTATTCAGATGAGAATGTACGCCGTAAAGAGGCTAAGAAGAAGTAAGGTAAGACGATGGATAAAAAAACAGCTCGTCTACGTCGTGCTAAACGCACTCGTAGAAATTATATTGAACAAGGCACAACGCGTCTTGTTATCCACCGCACGCCACGTCACATTTACGCTCAAGTTGTAAACGCTGAGGGTAATGTACTGGCTGCTGCTTCTACTGTTGAGAAAGCTATTAGCGAAACAGTTAAAGGCACAGGCAACGTTGCAGCTGCACAAGCAGTTGGTAAAGCGGTTGCTGAACGTGCGGCTGACAAAGGCATCGAAAAGATTGCTTTTGATCGCAGTGGCTTTAAATATCACGGCCGTGTGAAGGCGCTAGCTGATGCTGCGCGTGAAGCCGGTTTGCAATTCTAGGAGTAGACAATGGCTAACGTAGAAGCAAAGCAACAACAGCCTGATTTAGCTGAAAAGCTAATCGCGGTGAACCGTGTGTCTAAAGTAGTTAAAGGTGGTCGTATCTTTAGCTTTACTGCACTAACTGTAGTTGGTGATGGCGCAGGTAAAGTAGGTTTCGGTTATGGTAAAGCACGTGAAGTTCCAGCTGCTATTCAAAAAGCAATGGAAAAAGCACGTCGTAACATGATCAACGTAGACCTAAATGGCAACACATTACAGCATCCTGTTAAAGGACGTCATGCTGGCTCACAAGTGTTTATGAAACCAGCATCTGAAGGTACTGGTATCATTGCAGGTGGTGCTATGCGTGCAGTACTTGAAGTGACTGGTGTGCAGAACGTACTTTCTAAATGTTACGGTTCTACTAACCCGATCAACGTTGTACGTGCAACGATCTCAGCTCTTGAGAACATGAATTCTCCTCAGTCGATCGCTGCAAAACGTGGTCTTCGAGTAGATGAGATTTTGGGGTAAACCATGGCTAATAAAACTGTAAAAGTAACACAAGTAAAAAGCTCTATCGGTCGTTTACCGAAGCATAAAGCTACATTACGCGGTCTTGGTTTACGTCGTATCAATCACACTGTTGAGTTAGAAGACACAGCATGTGTGCGTGGTATGATCAACCAGGTTTATTACATGGTTAAGGTAGAGGGGTAATTCGATGCATTTGAATACACTTTCACCTGCTGCAGGTTCAAAAACTGCTCCAAAACGTGTTGGTCGTGGTATCGGTTCTGGTCTTGGTAAGACTGGTGGCCGTGGTCACAAAGGTCAAAAATCACGTTCTGGCGGTAAAGTACGCGTTGGTTTTGAGGGCGGTCAAATGCCTATGCAACGTCGTCTACCTAAGTTCGGTTTCACTTCTCGCAAATCTTTAGTATCTGCAGAAATTAACCTATACGAAATCGCTAAAGTTGAAGGCGATGTGGTAGACCTAAGCGCGTTACAAGCAGCTGGTCTAGTTAAAAAGAACGTTCAGTTCGTTAAAGTTGTTAAATCTGGCGAAGTTTCACGCGCTGTTACCGTTAAAGGCCTTAAGGCTTCTAAAGGTGCACGCGAAGCTATCGAAGCTGCCGGAGGCAAGGTAGAAGACTAAGGAAGTACTAATGGCTAAACCAGGTCAAGATACACAAAGTGCACAAGGTGGACTTTCGGAATTGAAGCGCCGATTACTCTTCGTATTGGGTGCTATCATAATTTACCGTCTAGGTTCATTTGTGCCGATCCCTGGGATTGACGCCGCTGTACTTGCCGATTTCTTCGAGCAACAAAAGGGCACCATTGTTGAGATGTTCAACATGTTTAGCGGTGGTGCGCTTGAGCGAGCTTCAGTGTTAGCACTGGGTATCATGCCGTATATCTCGGCTTCGATTATTACGCAACTATTAACGCATATGTATCCGCCGTTTATAGAGCTTAAGAAAGAAGGTGAGCAAGGGCGTAAAAAGATAAGCCAGTACACACGCTACGGCACGCTTGTGCTTGCTACTATCCAATCAATCGGTATTGCTACTAGCTTACCGGGCATGATGAACGGGTTAGTTGTTAACCCAGGTATGGGATTCTATTTCACCGCAGTGGTGAGTTTAGTAACCGGTACTATGTTCCTTATGTGGTTGGGCGAACAGATAACAGAACGCGGTATCGGTAACGGTATCTCAGTTCTAATATTTGTTGGTATTGTAGCTAACCTGCCGTCTGCTATTGGTTCGACAGCCGAAATGGCGCGCCAAGGTGATTTGAATGTTTTTGTACTGTTGATGGTTGCGGTTATAGTATTCGCTGTTACTTATCTTGTTGTATTCTTTGAACGTGGTCAACGACGTATCGTTGTTAACTACGCCAAGCGTCAACAAGGTCGTCAAGTATTTGCTGCTCAAAGCACGCATTTACCTCTGAAAGTAAATATGGCGGGTGTTATTCCACCAATCTTCGCTAGCAGTATAATTCTGTTCCCTGGTACAATTGCAAGCTGGTTCGGCCAGGGTGAAGGTCCGGTTGCTGATGTGCTACAAGCAATTGCTACAACGTTGACTCCAGGTCAGCCTTTGTATGCAATGGTTTTAGCTGCGGCTATCATCTTCTTCTGCTTTTTCTACACAGCGTTGGTTTTTAACCCGCGTGAAACAGCAGACAACCTGAAAAAATCTGGCGCATTTATCCCAGGTATTCGTCCAGGTGAGCAGACATCTAAATACATTGATAAAGTGATGACACGCCTGACATTGGCAGGTGCTTTGTATATAACCTTTATCTGTCTGGTGCCCGAATTCATGACTATGGCATGGCAAACGCCATTCTATTTCGGCGGTACATCAATTTTGATTATCGTTGTAGTAATCATGGACTTTATGGCACAAGTACAGACGCATCTGATGTCACATCAGTATGATTCTGTGCTGAAAAAAGCGAACCTTAAAGGCTACGGTCGATAAGGTCAGTTTACGGAGTTGAGCAATGAAAGTACGTGCTTCCGTTAAGAAAATATGCCGTAACTGTAAAGTTATTAAACGTGCTGGTGTAGTACGCGTAATTTGCAGTGAGCCTAAGCATAAGCAAAGGCAAGGCTAAGTAAACAGTCGTGCAGGCTGAGGTTTCTCGGCCTGTGTTTTTAGTTGTGATTTGGTCTTCGTTTGAGTATCCTTACGGGCTTTTCAAACAGATGATTACCAAATTCAAATATAGGAGATGTGTTAGTGGCCCGTATCGCTGGCATTAACGTCCCTGATCATAAACATGCAGTTATTGGTTTAACAGCTATTTATGGCATAGGTAAGACTCGCTCTAAGGCTATCTTAGAAGCGACTGGTATCGCCGAGACCACAAAAATCGGTGAACTTTCAGACGAAACACTTGACGTATTGCGTGAAGCAGTTGGCAAGTACACTGTAGAAGGTGACCTTCGTCGTGAAGTTACTTTGAATATCAAGCGCCTTATGGACCTTGGTTGTTTCCGTGGCCTACGTCACCGTCGCTCTTTACCACTTCGTGGTCAAAGAACAAAGACTAACGCGCGTACCCGTAAGGGTCCTCGTAAGCCTATTAAGCGATAAGGGGATAGTAAAATGGCTAAGACACCAATTCGTCGTAAAAAGGTTAAAAAGCAAGTTGCTGATGGTATGGCTCATGTTCATGCGTCTTTCAACAACACTATTGTAACGATTACCGACCGTCAAGGTAATGCACTATCATGGGCTACTGCCGGTGGTTCAGGTTTCCGTGGTTCACGTAAATCTACTCCATTTGCTGCTCAGGTTGCTGCAGAGCGTGCAGGTACTGCTGCTCAAGAATACGGTTTAAAAAATCTAGAAGTTTTCATTAAAGGTCCAGGTCCAGGTCGTGAATCTGCTGTACGTGCTTTGAATGCTGCTGGTTACCGTATCACCAACATTACTGACGTGACGCCAATACCACACAATGGTTGTCGTCCACCGAAGAAACGTCGCGTTTAACAATAGGTTAGGAGAAATAACATGGCAAGATATTTGGGCCCTAAGCTCAAGCTGAGTCGTCGTGAAGGTACTGACCTGTTCCTTAAGAGCGGCGTAAGAGCTATCGACTCTAAGTGTAAACTTGAGACTGCACCTGGTCAGCACGGCGCTCGTAAAGGACGCTTATCTGATTACGGTTTACAATTACGTGAAAAGCAAAAAGTACGTCGTATCTACGGTGTATTAGAAAAGCAATTCCGTAACTACTACAAAGAAGCTGCTCGCCTTAAAGGTAATACAGGTGAAAACTTGTTACAGCTTTTAGAGCAACGTTTAGACAATGTTGTATATCGCATGGGTTTTGCTAGCACACGCGCTGAAGCACGTCAGTTAGTAAGCCACAAAGCGATTCTAGTTAATGGTCGTGTTGTGAACATTCCTTCATACGTAATTACTCCAGAAGATACTGTTGTAATCCGTGAGAAGTCTAAAACACAAGCACGTATCATCGCTGCTCTAGAGTTGGCTGAGCAACGTGAAAAGCCGACTTGGGTTGAAGTTGACGGTAAGAAATTGGAAGGTAGCTTCAAGCGCCTACCTGAGCGTTCAGAACTGTCTGCGGACATTAATGAACAACTAATCGTCGAACTTTACTCTAAGTAAAGTTAAGAGTTAAGAGAGGATAAAATGCAGGGTTCTGTTACAGAATTTCTAAAACCAAGGTTAGTCGATATCGACGCTATCAACCCAACGCGTTCTAAAGTAGTTTTAGAACCACTCGAGCGTGGCTTTGGTCACACTTTGGGTAATGCCTTACGCCGTATACTGTTATCATCTATGCCTGGATGTGCAGTAACTGAAGTTGAAATCGACGGTGTATTGCATGAGTACAGCGCGAAAGAAGGCGTACAAGAAGACATCATTGAAATACTACTAAACCTTAAAGGTCTAGCGGTAACGTTAGAAGGCAAAGATGAAGTTTTTCTGACCCTGACTAAATCTGGTGTAGGCCCTGTGACTGCGGCAGATATTCAGCACGATGGCGATGTAACAATTGCTAACCCAGATCATGTTATTTGTAATTTAACAACAAATAACAGCGAGATCAGCATGCGTATTCGTGTTGAGCGTGGTCGTGGTTATGTGCCGGCATCTAGTCGTTTATCCTCTGATGACGATGAGCGTCCAATTGGTCGATTGCTGCTTGATGCATCATTCAGCCCAGTTGAACGTATTGCGTACTCGGTTGAATCAGCCCGTGTTGAGCAACGTACAGACTTAGACAAGTTAATCATTGATATGGAAACAAACGGCACTTTAGATCCTGAAGAAGCGATCCGCCGTGCGTCTACTATCTTAGCTGAGCAGTTAGATGCATTCGTAGATTTACGTGATGTAACTGAGCCAGAAGAGAAAGAAGAGAAGCCAGAATTCGATCCTATTCTACTTCGTCCAGTTGATGATCTTGAATTAACAGTACGTTCAGCAAACTGTTTGAAAGCCGAGCAAATTCAATATATCGGTGATTTAGTTCAGCGCACTGAAGTTGAGCTTCTTAAAACGCCTAATCTAGGTAAGAAGTCTCTAACTGAAATAAAAGACGTGCTAGCTTCACGTGGTCTTTCTCTAGGCATGCGCCTAGAAAATTGGCCGCCTGCAAGCCTAGCTGAATAATCTAAATCACTATATTAGTTTAGTTAGAAGGATAGGGTCATGCGCCATCGTAAGAGTGGTCGTCAATTAAACCGTAACAGTAGCCATCGTAAAGCGATGTTCAGCAATATGGCAGGTTCTTTGGTGAAACATGAAATCATCAAAACTACTTTGCCTAAAGCGAAAGAGTTACGCCGTGTAATTGAACCTTTAATCACACTGGCTAAGACTGACAGTGTAGCAAATCGCCGTTTAGCGTTTGCTCGCACGCGTGATAATGAAGTAGTTGGTAAGTTATTCAGTGAAATCGGTCCTCGTAATGCGGATCGTCCAGGTGGTTACACTCGTATTCTTAAGTGTGGCTTCCGTGCTGGTGATAATGCACCAATGGCTTATATTGAACTAGTTGGTCGCCCAGCGGCGAGCGAAGAAGTTCAAGAAGACGCGCAGTCTGCAGAGTAAGTCTTAAAGAGACACCAAAAAGCCGAGCTTATGCTCGGCTTTTTAATATCTAAAATTCACACAAAATGAATAAAGCTTTTAGCTCTATTATTAATAGCAAATTTATTCTCATTCCTTTCATCTAATAAAATAGCCTAACTAGAATCGACGAATCATAATGCGAGCGTTTAGGACTGCTATCTTTCTATTTATAAGCAAAGCTATTTAGACTAATAAACACATGACTATGTAACGGCTTTTACAGTTTATAGTTATGGACATAAAAAGTTCGAAATAGTTGATACCACTAATAGCTCATTAACTTTATATAGTAGAGCCCTTGTCTGATGTACTTATTCGCCACTAATCTAAATGGCCAGATAAAGCTAAACAATTTGTTTTCTTGGTAATAGCTACAATAACTATGAAAAGATTTTCCAAAAAATAAGTTTTTATAGCTTTAAAGGCGAAATATGATTAGGTTTAGTTGTCTTTTTAAGCGTTTAGTCT